>NZ_JACCFE010000006.1 GCF_014256275.1 Rhodococcus sp. 4CII | reverse complement strand
CGAGCGCCCGCGAGCGCACCGAGCTGAGCACCAGCGCGGGTGGCCCGAAGCTGAGCGATCGGGGACACCGCGGGGCCGGCGGCGGCCGCGCCGCATCGGTCGGTAAGCAACCCGAACTGCGCTCGACGAGTGTGCACGCTGCCGGCGCGTTCTGGCCGTGGTCCGTCGGCGCAGGTGCCCCCGCGGTCGGCCCGGT
The DNA here is from genome assembly GCF_014256275.1 of Rhodococcus sp. 4CII. Lineage (NCBI taxonomy): Bacteria > Bacillati > Actinomycetota > Actinomycetes > Mycobacteriales > Nocardiaceae > Rhodococcus > Rhodococcus sp. 4CII. Next base: position 91,188 of record NZ_JACCFE010000006.1, on the reverse strand, counting down.
GATCGGCAGCCACTTGGTCACCCACGCCCCGGTCTCGTTCGGGCTGCTCAACTGGTTCCGCCGCGGCTTCATCACCGCCCCGGTCGCGTTTGTCCTGGGCCTCAACGGCTACGGCAAGTCCTCGTTCGTCCGCAAAGTGATTCTCGGCGCGATGGCACAAGGGGTGACCGCGCTATTCCTCGCCGACAAGAAACCCGACTACCGCAAGATCGTCGAGGAAGTCGCCGGTGAGGACGCGGTCGTCGATGTCGGCTACGCCTTCGGCCACATCAACCCCCTGGCCGGTGGTGTGCTCGGGTCGATCATCCCGCGACTGGCCGCGTTCCCCGATCTGCAGCTGCGGTGGCTCGAGGAACTACGAGGCCGCCAGACCGAAACTGTGAGCGCCCTGATCGAGTTGCGGCGGGGACAAGCGCTCGAGGACTGGGAAGAGTCGATCGTCGGCTCGGCCATCGCGATCCTGTTCGACGAGAAGGGCTTCACCCCCGACGAGCCGCCGCTGCTCGAGGACATGCTCGGCCTGATCATCGAGGGACACCCCCAGCTCCTCGAAGACGCCGGAGTCGACACCATCGAGGACTACCGCGAGGCGGTGCGGCCGCTGCGTCGATCCCTGCGCGCCTTCGTCAATCCCAAGAGCCGGTTCGGGCGGATCTTCAACGGACAGACCACCCATCCACTCAGTCTCGATCACCCTGCGATCGGCTTCGACGTCTCGCACATCCCCAACGGGGACAAGAAGCTGCGCGCTGCGGTGATGCTGGTGTGCTGGTCGGACGGATTCGCCCTGATCGACGCAGCGAACGCCCTGACCGATGCGGGCCTGGCTCCGCAGCGGTTCTTCGAAGCGGTGATGGATGAAATCTGGGATGTGCTCGGACTGGGCCCCTTCATGGTTGACCGGATCGATGCCCTCACCCGACTGAACCGGCAGATCGCCACCGGGCTGTGGATGATCACCCACTCGATGGCGGACCTCGAGACCGCCGCCGACGGCGCCACCACCTCCCGCGCAGTCGGATTCCTCGAGCGCGCCCGGGTGAAGATCATCGGCCCGATCCCGGAGAAGGAAATCGACCGCCTCGACGGCGTAGTCACCTTCACCGACACCGAAGCCGACATGGTCACCAAGTGGTCGTCCCCGCCGCCGATGACCGGTGAGCAGCCTCGGGAAGACCAGCCCGCCCCGCCCCCGCCGGGAACCGGAAACGTGCTGATCAAGACCGGTGACGACCCGCGCGCCCCCGGAATCCCGGTGCACGTGATCTTCACCCGCTCCGAGATCGAATCCGGAGTCCACAACACCAACGCCCGCTACACCGACACCGCCGCCCGTGAGGAGGACGCCGCGTGATCCCGCAACGCCGCTACCGGGACGTCTCCCCGGAACTGAGGACCGCCGCCGTCAAGAGTGTCGCCCTCCTCCAGAACGAGGTCTCCTCCCGCTGGCGGGCGATCCAGCTCGTCGCCGAAGCCACCGGCGTGCACCCGAACACGCTGCGCAACTGGGTCGAAGCACACCCCGACGGACCCCGATCCCCGCGCCGCGACCTCGAACGCGAACTGCGCGAACGGGATGCGGCGCTGGCCGCGGCGTCGGAGATGATCGCCGACCTGTCGTCGCGGATCCCAGGCCACGCCGGGCGGGACTGAACCCGGCCGTGGACATCAAGAAGCTGGTCGCCGCCGCCGTGGCCGCCGTGTTGGGACTCGTGCTGCTGGTGGTCGTCGTCGCCTCCGACAGCGGCAACGAGTGCCCGGCCCCGGCGACGCCCGGCGGCGGCACAGCTCCTGCCGGATCACTGGTCAAACCGACCAAGTCCGGCACCACCACACTGACCTCGGGCTTCGGGCCGCGGTGGGGGACCGAGCACCGGGGCATCGACTTCGCCGGCGAGGTCGGCACTCCCATCTACGCGTTCACCGACGGCCGGGTCATCGCTGCCGGTCCCGCCTCCGGATTCGGGAACTGGATCATCGTCGATCATCAGATCGACGGGAAGGTGGTTTCGACCGTCTACGGGCACATGTTCGACGACGGGGTGCTGGTCAAGGCCGGTGACCGGGTGTCCGCCGGGCAGGAGATCGGCCGTATCGGCAACGCCGGCGACACCACCGGCGCGCACCTGCACTTCGAGGTCTGGGACGGGGGCCGTCTCCCGGACGGTGTCGGCACCGCCGTCGACCCGGCTCCCTGGGTGGACCAGGCCATCGAGCCCGGCCAGGCACCGGCTCCCGAGACAGGGGAGGGAGACGGTGGGGCGCCGACCTCGCCCGGCACCTCCACGGCCCCGGGGCTCGCGGTCTACAACGCCCGCCAACTCGCGATCGCCAAGCAGGCCGTCGCGATCGGGGAAGCGATGGGTGTCTCCGAGCGCGGCATCACCGTCGCCCTCGCCACGATCGGCCGCGAGTCGACATTCCGGATGCTCGCCAGCTCCGTGGTGCCCGAATCCCTGAACTACCCGCACGACGGCGTCGGCAGCGACAACAAGTCCGTCAACCAGTACCAGCAGCAGGTCGGGATCTGGGGAACGGTCGACGAGTTGATGAACCCGGTCACCGCGAACGTGAAGTTTTACCAGGCCCTTCTCCAGGTCTCCGGGTGGGAGTCGATGCCGGTCACCCTCGCCGCTCAGACCGTGCAGGCCTCGGCGCACCCGGAGGCGTACGCCCCGTGGGAAGACGCCGCGCACGCCATGTACAGCGAGTTCAAGGGTGCGAGCAAGGAACTCACCACCGACGAACTGTCGCAGATCTCCTCCGCCGGTCGGGCTACGGCCGTCGCAGCGGGAGGCATCTTGCCCGATGCGTGCCCACCCGCAGGCGGCGAGCACGGCCCGCTCGCACCGGGCCCGTTCGGGCAGAAGGTCATCGAGGCCGCGTCCCGCTGGCTCGGCACCGAATACGCCTGGGGCGGCGGTGACGTGAATGGCCCCACCCGCGGGATCAGCGACGGCGGCGGCGCGGCCGACGCCCACGGGGACACCAACAAGATCGGCTTCGACTGCTCCGGCCTGACCCTGTACGCCGTCTACCAGGCATCCGGGGGTGCGATCAGTCTGCCGCACTTCACCGGAGACCACTCCAACCCCGGACAGCTCTACGACGCTCGCGGGCAGGACATTCCGTTCGACCAGAAGCAACCCGGTGACCTGATCTATTTCGGGTCCGGCGGCAGCACCCACCACGTCGGCATCTACCACGGCGTCACAGACGGCCAGGACATGCTCCTGGGCGCCCCGCAATCAGGCGATGTCGTCTCCATCCAACCGCTGTCCAACTGGGCCGGCGAAGAAATGTACGTCCGCCGATTCGGCGACCAACCCACAGAAAGGCAATCTCAGTAATGAACCCGATTGTTCTCGATCTCGGCGGACTGACGCGATCCCCGAAGTTCTGGGCTGGCGCCTCGGCGGCGGCGATCCTGGTCCTCACCGGCTGCGCGCCCCGAGCAGAGGAGCCGTCAACGCAGCCTCCCACCACACAGGACACCATGTCCATTGTCGATGTCGCGGACGCCGACCGTGCAGTCACACCGACGATCGACGATCTCGGTCGACTTGTGTTCACGGCGCCACGATCCGAGATGAGCATCCCGCAAGGGGAATGCGCTGACCTGGACGACAGTGACCCGCAGTTCCGCGACGGAACACTGGTGTGGGCGCGGGTGGAGGGCACCACCGTGCCGATGTCGACGACCGACGGCCCGCCGGTCGTCGGTCAGGTCGGCCCGCCACGCGGGATCTCTGCGACTGCTCGCGGAGCTGCCCTGGCAGGGCTCAATCTGATCAACGCCGCCGCCCGCAGCGCCGCATCCGCAGTCGAGGTGCTCAGCGTGGCCTCGACTGCCGCGCCGGATGCCTCACCCGAGATGCTCGATCGCCAACCGCTCATCGACCGGATCGTGCACGCCGCTGACGTTGATTCGCCCGGCGCCGGTCCGGCCCCGCAGTGGGCAACGCCGGTCACCGACGTTGTCGCATACCGGGTCCGTGGGTGGAGTGAACAGAATCCGCAGCACGCGATCGTCGACTATGCCTCGCAGAGCAGCGCAGAGCGCTACACCGCCCGCTCCTTTGTCGTGCACTGGGTGGACGACAAGTGGCGCCTGGAAGTGGACCACGACGGGCCGACGACGCATACCGCGGAGGTCGACAACCTCGACGGATGGAACCACTTCCCGGCTACCGACTCCACCGTGCGCCTCTGCGGGCAAGAGCAGGACTCCGTCCGATGACGGCCACCGCGCAGGTCATTGGCGCACCGCTCGGGCAGCACTTGGAGTGGATCTCCTGGATTTCGCTCGTCGCCGGCGCGGTCATCGTGACAGTGGCGGGCGCCGCGTACGGGTGGCGGCGGTGGACCCAGAGGACGGGTGAGGGATCACCCGGGATCTGGTTGTTCTTCGGATTCACGCTCATGTTGACCGGATCTACCAGCACTTACCCATTCCTCTAGGCCACCGCTTCACACGACCGGACACAGACCGACTCAGAACACGAAGGGACAGGGCACATGACGGAAAACGTGATCGAGAACCCCGCACCGAAGAGCGTGGCTATCAAGAGTTGGGGCCAGGAAGAAGTCGCCCCGCACAACTGGGCTGCCAGGGTGCTGGGCGACCAGACCGAAATCCTCGAGGCGAACGGATGGCAGGTCACCGAACGTCAACGCGACCTCGCGTATCTGTCGGCGCTGGAAGCGCTTGATGCCGAGGTTCTCCGGCGGCCGTTGCGGGGGCCTGGTCAGCCTTCCCCGGCGTACGCCAGCACGATTCACCAGATCACAGCCGCCGAACTGCGGAAGGTCGCCGGTGAGCCGGCCCCGGTCAGGCCCTGGGAGAGGGTGTCGCTGGGACTGCTTGTGGCGGTGGCAGCGATTACGGTCGGCCTCACCTGGAAGGTGGCGCGGGACATCGCCAGTGAGTTCCTCCGGATCGACGACACACTCTGGTTGGGGCCGCAGCGGCAACAGACGGTAGCGAACTGGTTGTTCTGGCTCGGGCAGAGCGGTGCCGTCGCCGCCACGCTCCTGCTGGTACCCGCCTTGGTCGTCGCGGTGGTCACGGTCGTGCGCCGCGTCCGACCGCGATACACCAGTGGCGCATTGGCCCTGGTCCTCGTCGCAATCGTGGTGTGCGTGGCCACTGTGGTCACGACGACCTTTATCGCGATCATGTTCGCCGGCCTGGGCCGGTGACGAGATGAATCGGCATTACAGCCGGACGATCCGCGGCAGTGTCGCCGCGGCGATGGTGACGGTGGCCCTGTTGGCGGCCGGGTGCGGCAGCTCCGACGACGGGCATGACCATGCCGCCGAACCGATGGATTCCGGTGGTCCGACGGCAGCATTGACGACTCCACCACCGCCGCAGCTGCCGGAACAGTTCAGCGGAGTCGATCAGAACGATCCGGAAGCGGTGATGGTCGCCGCCGCGCAGGCCCTGTTCAGCTATACCCCCGCGACGGACCCGACGCAGGCCGCTGGCGCCGACCGGGCCGCAGCGCTGCTCGACGAGCGGTTCTACGCCGAGAACAAGGCGGCGTTCTCCGTGCTGGCGCCGATCACCGGTGCCCAGTGGGACCGGTGGGCGAGTGCGAACGCGACCGTGACAGCCCGCGCGGCGGTGACCGGTGACAACCATCCACCGGATGCGCCTGCCCGGATCTCGCGGGTGGTCGCCGTCACCCAGACCGCGACCACCTCAGCCGGAGCGGTGCTCGATGAATCCACGGTGGCGGTCTACATGAGCGCAACCCGTCTCGGGGTGTGGCGGGTGAGCGCTCTGACCGTCCGCTGAAACCGGACAGGCGTGACCGACAGCTGCAACGACATTCAGGAGTGATGATGACGAGTTCGACCAAGACGGTCGTGGCCACGACCCTCGGGCGAGGGGAGCGGCGATGAGTGACCGTGGAGTCAAGGATCCAGTCAATTCGGCACGCGAGGTGTATCTGATCGCGGCAGTGGTGGCCGTCGTCGGGGTGGTGGGCGGCGGGGTGATGCTGGCGCTGCGCCTGGGCACCGATCAGGAGGTGCCGGCGAACCCGGCCGTGGTCCTGATCGACCTGGTGAAGGGCCATCTTCAATGGTCGACCACCGCAACCGTGCTCATCACGGTGTACGCGGTGCTGGTGCTGGCGGCAGCGTTCGTGATTTTGGTGCTGGTGGCCCGCAGCCGCGGCAAGCGCACCCGCGTCGACAACAAGGCCAAGCACATGGGCCGGTTGCGGGACGTGGGATCGCTGACCGAGAGGCAGTGCCGTAAGGAGTCGGACCGGTTGGGTGTCGTCCTCGAAGAGGGTGCGGCGCCAGGGGTGCCGATCGGCAAGCACCTGTTGTCGGGGCGGAACCTGTACGCGAAGTACGAGGACATGCACGTCGACATCTGGGGTCCGCGTTCGGGAAAGAGCAGCTCCCGGGTGATTCCGGCGATCCTCGAGGCACCCGGTGCGGTGTTGACCACCTCGAACAAGCGGGACGTGGTCGATGCCACCCGCGATCCGCGTGAGGCGAAGGGCGGGAAGGTGTGGATCTTCGACCCGCAGAAGGTCGCTGACGGGGAGAACACCTGGTGGTGGGATCCGCTGTCGTGGGTGACCGACGAGGTCCGGGCCGCGGACCTGGCCGCGCATTTCGCGGCCGGCGACGACGGCCTGGATGCGAAGAAGGATTCGTTCTTCGACCCGGAGGGACAGGACCTGCTCACCGCCCTGTTTCTGGCGGCCGCGTCCGCGAAGAAGCCGATCACCCAGGTGTACACCTGGGTCACCGAGGAGACGAACGTCGAACCGGTCAACATTCTCCGCAGACACGGCTACGACCTGCACGCATCCGGTCTCAGTGGCCAATACAACGCTCCGGCGAAACAGCGCGGCGGTGTCTTCGGCACGGCCCGGAAGATGATCCGCTGCTTGAAGATGCAGTCCATCCGGCCGTGGATCTCGACCGACGGCCAGCGAAGCCAGGTACCACATTTCGATCCGCGGGAGTTCGTCCGCTCGAACGACACCATCTACCTGCTCTCTCGTGAGGGCAACGGGTCCGCCGGACCGCTGGTGACTGCGCTGACCGTCGCGATCTGTGAGGCCGCCGAGGAACTGGCCACCCGGTCGAAAGGTGGGCGCCTACCGGTTCCGCTGCTCGCCGCATTGGACGAAGCAGCCAACGTGGTCCGCTGGACTCATCTCCCAAAGCTGTTCAGCCACTACGGCTCTCGTGGAATCGTGATCATGGCCATCCTGCAGAGCTACGCCCAGGGCACCGAAGTGTGGGGCAACAAGGGCATGGGAATGCTGCACTCGGCCGCCAACGTGAAGGTCTACGGCGGCGGCTGCGAGGTCGCCGTCGACGACAACTACCTCCGATCGCTGTCCACCGCGATCGGGGAGCACTGGGAATACAGCGGATCGGTCTCCTCCGGTCGCGGCGGCCGCTCCACCTCACGCCAGCGCACGAAAATCACCACCTTCACCGAGTCCGAACTCGAAGAACTGCCCCGCGGCCGCGCGATCGTCCGCTCGTCCGGGAACCGGGCCACCCTCGTCAAGACCGTGCCCTGGTGGGACGGCCCCTACGCCGACCAGGTGCGGGCATCGATCGCACGCCACGATCCCGAAGCGAACAAGACCCTCGCCGAAGCGGTGACCCTCACCGACGACGCCGAACCGAAAGAGGTACAGCCGGTATGACCAGCCGCGACGAGTTCGACCTGCCTGAACCGCCCGACGAGGACCTCGCCCCACCCGAGGATTCATGGACACCGCCGCCCGAGGGTCTCGTGCCCGCACCGTTCCCGGCGAGCACCCCTACCGACGGGAACGGTGCAGGCGACGCCCTCACGCTGTCCGATGAGCTGAGCGCCCGGATCGGGAAGGTCACCGGGACGCTGCTGAGTACGCAGATCAAGGCGATCGCCGAAACCCAGCTCGCCGAGCTACTCACCCCGGAGATCTATCAGCGGATCGAAGAGCTCTCCCGCCGTCGACTCGCCGCCGAGCTGGAGACGCAGCTGGTCGCGGAGGCGCAGGCAGCGGACGAGGCGGAAAATCCGCCGACCACAGTGTTCGGATCGACCGAAGAGTTCGTCCGGGTACGCCTGTCCCCGGGCTACCGCCGCGATGTCATCGACAACCATGAAATCCGCTGGTGCCCCCAATGGTGGAGACACGAAGAAGCGATCTCCCGACTCGAAGCGCTCTGGCGCACGTGGGAACACTTCCGCCGCGACCCCACCACCGGAATGAGCGTGTGGTGGCGCGACCACGCCGACCACCACATGTCCGTGCTGATGTCCTCGGAAGGCCCGTTCAGCAAGTGCAGCGTTCAGCACGGCCACCATACGGCGGACAACGCCATCGCGCCGCTGCCGACCGACCCGGCACCCGCCGAGATGTTCCCGGACACCCGGAACCTCTAAGCACCAGGGAAAGGAACCCCATGGATATGCACCGCGACGACGGCATCTACACCGCCACCTGCAACTATTTCCGCAGCAACGGCACGCAAGGGCTGCCGCATGGCACCTCCACCACCCAGCACACCTCAAGGGCCGCCGCGTTCGAAGCACTCAACCACGCACTCCACGCAGCACGGGCCGACCGCGCATCCCAGGTCGACGTGTCCCTCACCCGCGACGCGTCCACCCTGAGCTCGACGAACAGCGGTCCTCATACTCCCGCGCATGGGAGATCCTCACCACCCATGCCAACGAGATCCTCTCCGAACTCAGAAACCCGCACTCACCCGTCCACCAACCACTCTCACCCGAACTACGCGACGTCGCCTGGGCAGCCCGAAACGTCTACGACGGCGACCACCTGGCCGTCGGGGGGCACGACGAACCGGTCGACGAACCGTTCGGATACGTACCCGCCACACCCGCCGACTACTACGTGCAGCAACACGAACGCTTCCAAGCCCATCTCGCAGCAGAACTCGACCGAGCCAAGGGCCGCGCCCGCGACGCCGGACATAGCGAAGCCCAAATCGAGGCCGCCACTTGCACAGACCCGGACCTGGATATGGAATCGCTCCGCCAGCACTCTGCGGCCCTACTCCACACCGTCCGCAACCTCGCCGAAGATCCCACCCTCACATCTCAGCAATGGGCAGCTCTTTCCGCTGCCGTCGACCAGGCCGAGACCACCGTCACCCAGCTCAACATCCACAAAGGCGCCCTCAGTGAGGACGCCCGGGCCGCGGCCGTCACCGGAGTCGCGGCACACAACGGTATCGACACGGCCGCAACCCGCGACCATGCCGGGGAATCGGAGATCACCCCGGACCAGCAGTTCCGTCAGGATGTCGACACTCGTGCGGGCGAACTGATGCAGTTACTCCGGCAACTCCGAGACGATCGCGAAGTAGTGGTCGACGGCGATGTGATCGGCTCTGACTCGTATGACCTCCACAACAGGATCGAGCTCGAATACGGCAAGCTCGGTGAGTCGCTGGCCCAGGACGTGTTGAGGCGGACACCGCTCGACGCTGCGTTCGAGGAACAAGTGCACACGCGGGTCAAGTTCAAAATGCGCGCTGACAGCTTCACGTCCAACTTTTCGAGTACGAGCAACTACATCGAATGGTCTTCGACGGCCCTGGGGCCAAGGAGCGGCGCGAACAGGCGATCAGGGAGGTCGCTTCGGAGATCGACGCGCACGGACAGTCCGCGCGTGAACTCCGGGTGTCCATCAACACCCTCGACGCCAGTTCGAATGACAAGTTCTTCTCCGGATACGTCCGCAACGCGCTACACGCCGATGCTCGCGTGGCGCAGCAACAAGCGAGCACCCCACCAGCGCACGTCCTCGACTTCCCCTACCCGCCCCGGGCGCCTGGCGCCGCATTAGCACAGACCGCGCTGAGCAACGACGACGCACGTAACCGGCCACCGCGACGTCGCGACACCGACCTGGGGCGTTGACCCCGAATCCTCCGAACACCGTAAGGAGAACGACATGTCCGAAGGTCCCGAAGTCGACTCGGCAAACCACGAAGTCAACGCCATGATGCGGGTCGCCCTGCAGCTGGCCTCTCGCATGGCCGAGAAGATCGCTCGCAACCGTGAGCGTGACCTCGAGCAGGCGCGCCGCGAATCGGCAGAACGTGCCCGCGAACTCGCACAACGGCTAGAGACCAGTCGCGCTGGCGCCGAGGCATACCTGCGTGCCTCGTTCGATGACCAATGGTGGAACCGTGCACAGCCCGGCGAGATCGCCGACCAGTGGCAGCACGCACAAGCGTGGAAGGAACACTCCCAGGTCGCATCCGAAGCTGTCGAACGGATCCGCACTGAAACCGCCAAGCGGTATGGCATCGACGTTGACGCTCCGGGCGCGGACGAGAAGCTCGTCGACGCCCTGCTGCGCGACGGCGAGAACCGAAAAGCCCGCGCCGCCGCGGAACACGGCCGCTCCCAAACCGACACCATGACAGCCAGCGAGATTCTCGACGAAGCTGAGCGGGCGGATGCCGAACGCGCCGACGAGACTGAGCGCAGCGAGACGAACAGCGCAGACATCGAACCGCAGACACCTGGCGGTGCTTCGCTGCGCGCGGTGGCCGACCACGACTACGACTCCGCCGAACGGCGCGAGGAGGACGCCGACCAGATGCGAGCCGCCGGCATCGACGAAGAAGAAGTCGCCACCCGCATGCGCGCCGACCTCGACCAAGCCCGGCACCCGGTCGAAGCGGTGGCCGGCGCGGGCAGCCATCCCAAGGCCCGCAAGGGCCGGGCCAGACGTGGCAAATCTGCCGAGCGGACGATGACCGGACGATGAGCATGACTGGCCGGCTCGCCTCGACCTCGTAGCAACTCGGTCGCACCGCCCGCACCGTCACATCACGGTGCGGGCCTCCGCGTGTCAGTTAGGTTCTGTTTGCCCAGACTTTTTGGCGCAGTCCGGGCACAAGGTTGCACTCCAAGTACCTGTGTGGGTGGCACCACACTTGTGGCATTTCAGGGATGTCGACTTCGCCATCACGTACTCCTGAGAATCTTGATCTAGCCTAGATGTCCGGTGAGGATCAGTGCCTGAGCTTCCGCAGGAACGTCGTCAAGCCAATACTGACGGTGGGATGCATCGCCCAACTGTTCTCGGGCAGAATCGACTATCACGCGGCTGTGTTGAACCAGCCCCGCAGAGATTTCGATGACCTGCTGGACATTGCTGGTTTCGTGCTGAAACTTGAAACCACACACCAGGGACCAGTTGCTGTTGTCCGCGCCTTCGGCCAGCCAGTAGTGGCCAAAGGTCATGAGGCGATTTAAGTCGCTAACGGTCGACAGAACATTTTGGGACGGAGATATTTCCGCCGCTATGCCGAACCCGATGGTCCCGCAAGTCTCGCTCGCTGTTCCGAGCACTCCGTCGTTCGTGTAATGCATCCTGTCGATTAGATTGCCTGATCCCGAGGGTGATTGAGCAAATACCGCCTCTATGGCCGCGAGGAACTGTGCTTGATCCATCGTCTAACCTCGGTTCCTGAGGTGACGGGCAATCTCTGCTTCTACCTCGCGGCTTGAGGCGACCCCATACTGCTTCGCGAGAGATCTAGCCGCCTGAGAAATGTCTGCTTGAGCCACGTTCGTGGCTAACCCTGCGGAGAAGATCAATGCCTTAACAGCTTCTTTGATGTTGACTTCCGGGACACTAGCCACGATTGGGCCTCCAAATGGATTAGGTTTGGAATCAGGAACTTATCTGTTAAGGCCGCAAGTGTCTACCGAAACGATGCAGGTCAATAGGTATGTCATTCGATCAGATGACAACGTATTCGGTCGATTCCCACGTAGGAGAGAGGGTTCCGTTGGCTTGGGCGATTTCGTCGGAGGCACCGATCGCGGCGAACTGCTAGTTCACCCCATGCTCATCGTCGTAGGGGCATAAAAGTGTGGGTGGAGCCACTAGAGCCAGCCGCACTTCGCTGTCGAATCCGTCGCGCCGTGTCCGTGGTGAACCGAGGCACCGAACCACCCGAAAGGATGCGATTGCAGCCCAACTGGTTGCGAGCTCAGATGGCGAATGCTGTACCACACACCAGACAGTGAAGAGGCTGATCATGGTCCGCCGGCACCTTGATCGGCTCGTACGCGTGGCACGGCGATTGCACGATGTCCATATCGTTGGGCTCGGTCAGTTGTGCGGGGACGTCGGACGTAGCCTCGATCTTCAACCCTGTCTCGTTCGAGAGCTGCGCAAGGATATCGGGGATCGCCCGTCCCCGCGCGTACTCGATCTGTTCCTTGGTCAACCAATCGTTTGTACCTGCGGGTACCCCGCAGAGCGGGCAGAAGTACTCGCTCGGCTCAAGTGCCGCGGCCGCTTCGTCGTTGATGGGACCGTGATGCCACTTGAACTGCTTCTCACAGGTAGGACACTCGCGGCGTAGATAGCCGTCGTCGTCGAGGGGGATGGGCACGTTCATGTCATGCTCACATACTCTTCTTGGTCCAAGGGATCCCCGCCTTCGGTGCGGCCCGTAATACGCAGGTTGAAGAACCGCTTGTTATCGCCAGCCCCGGTGTTGCCCATGTAGTCAATGCGGAACGACTTGCCCTGAGGAAGTTTCGGAATGGGGAGGTTCTCGTACTCACGGAGCAGACCGCGGCCGTCCGCATCGATCTCCTCGACATCGACATCGAGTGCATCACCGGGGCCGCGGTTGGTGATCTCGACGTAGTCGAGTTTGTTGCCACCACGCGTGAAATGCGAAGCCGAAAAACGCGGTCGGGTCGGCTTCGGGGCCGCCGGGACCTTCCTGCCCAGAGGGACTCCGCCCCCGGCCGGTACCGGCGGTGTGAGGTCACCTGCGGTGAGCCAGTCGGTGCCGACTGGGTCGACCTCGCATTTGGCCGTGGCGAGACGGTTCTTGAGATCTTGTCGCTTCTGAGGAGTGTTGTCGAGACGAATGGTGTGGCGCCCGTGGATGTCGCTGAACTGCTTGATCTTGCCGAACTCGACGATGATCGTCCGCTCGGGGCTTCGTCCCATTGCCATGCCAGCCTCGAAGAGCACATTCGGCCGCGGCTGTCCCTGCGGGGACGTTTCGGGATCATCGTCGTCGGCGAGGTCGGTACGGAGGTACGCGACGTCATCGGGAGTTTCGAGAACGACGATGGCCTGGGCGGAGTCGAACGCGACATCGAGCACTTCACCGATGTACGGCGCGGTCTTGCCCGTCGCATGGATTGCGTGCGCCCATTCGATCGGCGACAGGCCCAGAGCTCGAAGAAACGCGAAGATCTGATCCCGGGCACCGCTGTTGCGGCCGTGGATGACGAACACCTTGCGCGGGTCCGGGGAAGAGGTAGTCACGAGTTGAGCATAAGGGTGCCGCCCGACACTGCCGGTCGGCGATAGTTCACTGCTATCTTTCGTTGCCGTCGTTGCCGCGTGTGCGGTCGCGCCCGGCATGAGTGCGCGGGGATGGGTCGAGCGGTGCGGGAATCGGTAACACTGGACGCCTCACGGCCTCGGACGGTGGTGCTGCACTGTCGAGTGCGACAAGTCGCCGCAATTTTTCCTGTTCCGGTGTGAGTGTCGATGTCGACGTGTCGTCCTGCATCGTCATCCGGACTTCGCCACGTGCGGAATCTGGTACCGACCACCGTGACTGGGTGAGCTCGGTGCGCACCGAGTACTCGATGTCGAGTGCCCGGTGCAATTCGCCTGACGCACGATGTGCATCCGCGATCGCCTCCATGGCTTTCATCAACTGCCGCAGCAACAGCATCGCGGACACGCACTTCGGGAGGTGCCCACTGGTCTGCATCACGATCAGTGCGGCACCACCCGCAGACATAGTGCCCTTCGGTGCCCGGTACGCCCGGTGCGCCGGAAGTTGCGCGGACCGAGCGAGTTGACGGGCCGCCGCGGCCAGGGGTCCGGGTGTCGGTTCGACCTTCGCGGACCACGCCGCGAACACCCCCGCAGTACGGCCGGCGGCGCGTGCCCACTGTCCCCGGTCCTCGAGCGGGATGGACCGCAGGTAGGCGTTCCACTTTCCGATGTCCGCGGTGGCCCGGTCGAGCAACTTCGGGTCGAGTTCCTGACTCTCCCGTCCCACCCGTACCGTCGGCAGGTCGCGGCGAGCCGCGTTCCACTCGTCGACGGCCGCCGCCGACGCTTGCGGGCTGTCCTCCCACTCGCTGCGCAACCGCGGCAACGTCAGATCCTTGGCGAGATGCCCGCCGCCGTAGAAGACCGGAGTGTGCCCAGCGGCGGGCCGAACAGCTACCTTGTATCCGACAACGACGTCGCTTCGCCCCGACGCGAAACGGGGCCGCGCGACCAATCCCTGGCCACGCAGTCGTCGCACGAACTCCGCCTCGGACTTCGATGCGGTCGCACACGCACGGACGCGGCGTGCAAGAAGTTCGCGGTCCAACTCGGGGGCACCCTCACGTTCGGCACGATGCTTCTCGGCCCGGTGGTAACCGCGTTCGCCGGAACCCGTTTCACGGGAGGCAATGACCGCGAGCCCGTGCTTGCGTTCCAGTTCGCCAGCGAGCTCACTCGCGCGCTTCTTCGACCGCCACAAGTCGACTTTCGTACCGTCCTCGCGCACCACGGACGCCGCGATGTGGATGTGGTCGTTGCCTTTGGTGGACACACCGTGCCGGACCGCGGCCCAACGGGCGGGGGAGCGGCCGGAGGTCTCGGTGAACCCCATGCCGTCCATGAATTCCTGCGCGATCACGCCCCACTTCTCGTCGGTAAGCTCGCCTTCGTCGACGTGCAGCGACAGCGAGCAGTGCCACACGTTCGCATCCCGCCACGGGTCGATCGGGTCCCGCACCTTCTTGCCGTGCGAGTCCCGCACATCCTCGCCCTTGTCGTTCCGGAGGTAGTTCGGTTCGCGGACCTCGGTACCGAAAACCTGACGCGGCTCATCGATCTGGCGAGCAATCGCGATCGCGTCCTGATGCGACAGCTCATTGTCGTCATGCCAGGCCATGATCGCCGGATCTCCCGCCACCAGGTGCGGGTCAGTGTGCTCGTTCGACCGGCCTGGACCTTGCAGATACGACAGCAGACCGGTCATCTTCTCACCGCTGGTGATCTTCACGATCATCGCGCGTCGAACTCCTGCAGAATGCCGTCAATTCGCATCGCGACTCGGCGCACCTCGCCGAGCGTGACACCGAGATTCTCGGGCAGATCCCCGGTGGCGTTGGTGGCCTTCGCCATCTGGTTGACGTTGATCGAAATCGCCGACAGCAACCGGAACGCGCCGAACAACTGCTCCGCGAACTCCCGCCGCTCCGACGCGGTCTCGGAGTGCCCCGCGAGGGCGGACTCAACGAGCAACCGCGGCACACTCACTCGCGCATGCTGCGCCTTCGCCAGCAGAGCCGACTCCTCCTCGGGAGTCACCTTCACCACATGCCGAGCCTGCCGGCCACCGTCGACGTTCGCACGGCGCTCACGCCGGAATCGGCGCGGACGATGAGCGGTCTCATCGCTCATCGTCGTCACCTCTCGTTCGGCCCAGCGCAGCGCCCCCACCATGTGGGGCTACACGAAAGTGTCTCAGGTCCAGAGCGCAGCGTCCAGACCTGACCCCAACTTAGGGCACCTAAGTTTCCATCTTGCTCCGCCGGGGCTCGATCAGTTGGCACGCAGCGCCTGCGTCGTGTGCCGGTTTTTGAAAGAAGCACAGGACGAGCGCAGCGAGTTCCTTTGCGCGGTTTCCGGCCCGTCCCCACCTGTGGTGCGGACCCGATTGTGGGTGCCTGAGATCGAGCGGAGCGGGATGGGGAATCTCGGGCATCCACACGAGGATCAGGGCGCTCCACACTTGTGGTCGGCCGGCGCGCCCGAACGTGCTGACAATGGACCGCGCTGCGCGCATCCAACGCGACGTCGCCGCGGGGGAGTTGTCCCCAAGTGGGTACCGGGCTTAACGGCATTGGGCACACACGACATTTCTCCGCTCCGCTGTGTCGTGTGCACACAACGCCTACCCGGACACCCACCCGGGGACAACGGAATCCGAGCGCGACTCGGCTCGTGCACACGCCGCGTGTACGGCTCGAGATTCGCGCGCAACGTCTATACGATCGACCGCATGGAGAACCAGTCGCTGGAAACCGAATTCGCCGCTCTCGATGAACAGATCCGACGAGAAGCCGAGAAGAAGATGCAAGCGATCCGCGTCGTCGCCACGGCACACAAAACTCTCGCCGATACCCGCGAGGAGTTCGCGCGCACGGATGCGGCGAACAAGAAGGCCTTGACCGACGCGATCGCCGATGCCCGCAGCGCGGGATTCACCGATTCCGATCTGAAGCGGTGGCAGGCAGATGACAGCAAGGCCAGCCGACGCGCACCGCAACGCCGGCCCCGCAAGAGCGCTCAGAAAGAACAGTCAGTGACGCCGACCGACAGCGGAGCGGCCACCGCCTCACCTGAATCGGCGGGGGACAAGCTCGCTGCGTCGGCCTGACCAAAGTCTCACGC
This sequence comes from Rhodococcus sp. 4CII, assembly GCF_014256275.1. Taxonomy (NCBI): domain Bacteria; kingdom Bacillati; phylum Actinomycetota; class Actinomycetes; order Mycobacteriales; family Nocardiaceae; genus Rhodococcus; species Rhodococcus sp. 4CII. The sequence continues at coordinate 74,716 of NZ_JACCFE010000006.1, read as the reverse complement.
CATCGTGCCACTGACACTGCATGTGTCGGTGGCACGCTCATGTTCATCACTTCGGGGGGATCTCGATGAGCGATGCCGCGATCGACAAACAGGACAAACCATCAGAAGGTGACCGCCACGCTCGCGTGCGCGATAAACGCTTCCTCATCACAGCTACGGGCCCGCTTCTGGGGACATTGTGGGCCGCGAGCCTCGCCCACGATCAGCCACTTGCGGCCGTCCTCGGCGCACTGATCGTCTTCGCCCTGGCCGCGCTCATGGTGAAGAAGGCTTCCCCGATCGGGCCGGCATGGAATGTCCGCGCGGAGTTCGTCCGCGGATTCCGCTGGCTGGGTCTCGGGCTGGTACGGATTCGGGATCGACAAGTGGGGGTGCGCGCTCAGCTGGTGTGGATCGTGGTCATTCCCACTGCGCTCGCACTACTGGACTATCACTACCTCTCGGAGCTGATCAGCGAGGCCTTTCCCGTAGTCGATCCCGCAGCGCTTGCCGCGCAGGAAACTCGGCATGCGAACGTGAAAGATCTCGGGCTCTATGGCGCGCTTGCAGCATCGTTTCTCGGTGCAAGCCTCTTCGAGGAAGTGGTCTTCCGTAGCCTCCCACTGATCGTGCAGCGGTGGCGACCGCACGCCACGATCCTCATCACGATCACCGCTGCCGCATCCACCGCTCTGTTCGCACTAGTGCATTCGGACTTCGGTACCGGCAACGTCGTTTCGGCGTTCATCGGCGGCGTGGTCTACGTTGCACTCGCGCTCTACACACGATCGCTCTGGCCATCGATCATGGCCCACGGAATCTACGATGCGATCATCATGGTGAGCTGGGTGATGTAGGCCAACCACGACAACACGCAGCGAGCGCCCCGATCCGGTCACGGGTCGGGGCGCTCGCTGCGTCACCACTTGTGTCCGACCTGTCGGTCCCCGCCTCTATCCTCGCCGGTAACAGCACCTGGAACCGGTTGAGTGGAGGACACCCTGAGCGTCACCAGCGGCATTTCCCCGCTCCCGGGTATGCCCGTTCCCTCGCCACATGCGGAGGACGAGCAGCTCGCTCTGATCGGACAGCCGCAACCGGTGCGCGTTCCTGCACGACTGTGGCGATCGTGGCTCACCGAGCCCACGATCGTCGCTCGGTTCGAAGCGAAAATCTATAGGCGTGCCGACGAGCTGTGCACTGTCTGGACCGGAAGTGTCAGCTCGACGGGTCACGGATCCTTCCGGGCCGCGAGCCTTCCCGGCGCGTCTCGACGCGGCACCGTGCCCGCGCATCTGTTCGCCTACCAACTCGAGTACGGAGTGATCCCGAGACTGGGGTGGTCCGGCGCCGATGACGCGGTGCTGTGCCATCAATGCGACTTCGCCGGTTGCGTCAATCCACACCACATGCGCTTGGGCACCAACGCCGTCAATCGCACCGAGTACTACCTACGGCGCCGGAACCTGGCCAGTCCACTCGCCGACATCCGCGGTCCCGCCGGGCGCACCCGCGCCGTCGCCGCCGCTGTCCGCGCCGGCCTCGCGAACGGCGACGAACCCGACCGCATCGAGTTACGGATCCGCCGCGCCGAAGCCGCCGGCCTGCCACTCACTCTCTGGTGATCTCAGTGCGTCGCACAGACCCAGGCGCACGCACACGGCTGATGCGCAGAGGGTGTTCGGGGCTCGATGCCCCGAACACCCTCCATCCCCTCCCGAACGCGCCCCCGGAACTCCACACTTCCGGGGGCGCGCCGTTTCATGACTAGGCGATGTCGATGTCCTCGGGGCGCAGCTCGCCGCTGATCACCTTCTCCACATTCGAGAGGGTGTGCCCGTTCTCGGTGAGCATCGCGAGGTACTCGCTCACGTACTGCGGCCGCGACCGCCATGCGTCCTTCGCCATCCGCGACTCCATTGCCGCGACAGTGAGCGCGAACGTGAGCATCCAGGCGCGGGACTCGCTGGCCGCTGTCGCTGCGGCCGCGATCTTCTTCTTCGCGTCGTACGTCGTCCAGGTCTTGTCACCCATCAACTCCGGCAGCAGATCGGACGAGTGGAACTCCGACAACTGGTGCGGTGCGAGCGCGACCATCATCGCCGTCCATGTGGCCGCGTTCTTCGGAGGCTTGTTCGCCGACAGCATCTCGCGGATGAACTCACGCCTCACGTCGGTAGCGGACTCGGCCAATTTGTTCAGCTCCCGTACCCGGCGACGCTGCACCCGCTTGGCCTCCTCCGCTGCAAGGAGGGCGGCCTCACGGGCTTCCTCGTCCTCCGGCAGCGGGTTGGTCGGGTTGAACCCGGCAAGTTGGATCGCCCGGTTGAACTGGTAGCGGCCACCGTTGACCGGAACCAGGCCGGCCTCCTCGGCACGCAGCACGTCGAGGAGGTAGAACTGCGGCACATGCACGTCGCGTTCCTCAACCGAGTTCGCGTGCCGCAACCCGTCCTCCGGGTCGACGTCCGGGTCGTCGAAGGTGTCCCAGTCGATGTCGCCCTCTTCGACCGGCTCTCCGGACTCGACTTCGACATACATCGTGTCGGTGCGCACCCACACGCCCCACAGGTCCGGCCGTTGCCGCACCTGCTCCTCGGTGATGTGCGCGCGCGGGTCCGCCTCGGCGTCCTCGGCGGTGGCGATGTACCGCCAGTGGATCTTCGAGTCGTCCCGGTAACCGGGGTCACCGTCGAGCACGGTGAACCCGGCCTCGGCATACGGGGCCGTACGTTCCGCGCGGGTAGCCTTCTCCTTCCGGTCCGCCAGCAGCCTGCGGGCCTGGTAGTCGAACGAGTGGCGCTGGCACTGCACCAAAGCCTCCACCGCTTCGGTGTCGCCGTGAGATGTCCACATAAGAAAGAACTTCGCCACGATCGCGGCCTGTTCGAGCGTCAGGCCCTGTTCCTCGAGGCTCGCGCGCGCGGCTTCGCGGCGTCCGACTGCGCCGAGCAGCTTGACCGCCTTCCGTTTCACGCTCAGCTCCTTCGAGACTCGTTCCACCGGCACCCCGAGGTCGAGCATTTCGGCGATCCCGGCGGCGTTCTGCGCGGTCGTCAGGCCGGTGCGGTGGTTGTTCGAGTTCATCTGCTCGCTGATCCGGGCGATGGCACGCTCGATCTCGTCGGTCGTGTCCTGCGAGCGCACCAGCACGGGGATGGTGTCGCGGCCGGTGGCGATCGAGGCGAGCGTTCGTTCCCTCGAAGGTCTGGGCGTGTTGCGGCCGATATCGGTCTTGCCGGAGCTACGTTCGAAAAGTGCCCTCTGTGGACGCGATTTCCGGATGCACGTCGGACTGCTCCGAGTGGATGTTGTACTGGACCGCTCGTGGCGTGGACGTGCCGGTCGGGTTCGACAACACGCTGGACGGATGGGTGGACATCGATGCCCGCGAGCGGACTGCAGGCATCGAAGAGGCCACACCGATCTTGATCGACCCGGCCGGCCGGATCGATCCGCGACTGGCGAGATTCCTCCGCCGGTCCCGGTTCGCGTTTCTCGTCGAGGGAACACGGCAGTCGTACGTGAAGGATTACCGTTCGCTCGCGCGATGCACATACTGACCATCGAGAACGATAACCTCCGCCGCGACTCACATTAGTTAGCGTCTGGCGAGGGCAGTGAAGCTGTCGAGATCCCGCGTTTGCGTTGCGTGTCGTCTGATCCAAGTGCGCCACATCTCGTCTCCTCGGGGGGTGCGTTTGACTGCTCCCGCGCCGTAGACCCCGACTTGGAGACCGTGGATGGCCATTACTCGGTAGTCATCCCAGCACTGCTCAAGAGTGTAGTCGGTGACTCCGAACGCGACGAGATTCTCGTGGTAGTGACGAACGAGAGCATGCTCGTGGATGCGGCGCTGTTCGGTGGTCAGACTGCCCCCGAGAAAGTACGCAATATCGATGGTGCCGCAGCCGATACCGACGCCCTGCCAGTCCAGAACGGTTACCGGACGTGCGTCACCATTGACGGCGAAGAGCATGTTGTCGGCACGGAAGTCGTTGTGCCAGAGACAGCGGGGCTCGGAGAAGACCTCTTTCCATGTCTCGATGTGGTCGTTGAGCTTGGCTGCCTCTTGCAGATCAGCCTCCGATGCCAGGTCGCCGACTTCCTCAGGGAAGGCTGAAACGATAGAGGGAAACCCGTCGGTCGCTTTGACGAACTGATCGACGGTTGCTTGAAGCCAAGGTTTGCTGGTTAGGGCGGGATTCTTCCAGGACGTGGCATGCAGCCTCGCTGCCTGTTCTAGAACGAGGCTAGCCTCGTCGGCGGTGCATCCGACCAGTTGATCCACCGTGCGAGCTGGGGCCAGATCCTCCATCATCAACACGAAGTCGGTGTCGTTGTCAGCGAGGGCAGCGTGGAAGGGGTGGGGGCGGGCGATTGGCAGGTCGGGAGCAAGTTCCTGGTAAAACCGGATCTCACTCCGGTAGAACCCCGATTGCCTGCCATATTCACGGCTTGTTGCGTCGGCTGAGGGGAATTTTCCTACCACCGTTGCGGGGCCTGAGGCGACTGGGTCGTAGGTGAGTGTGAAGCGGTAGCTGTCGGCCAATTGGCCGGTCCCGCAGGACTGGCGGTCGACGGCGACGACCCGACCGGACTGCAGTACGCCGGCGGACGAAAGCATGTGGGTGAGCCATTCGGGGCTGATGACGTCGACGGAGACCACTGGTGTGAAGGGTGTCACAGGAGTTCCTTCGGGGTTCTGGACGTGTGCGCGTGGCACGGATGGTGGGGTTCGCTCGGGCGGGCGGACGGCTGTCGGTCCGCCCGCCCGCTGTCTTCGGTGCTTTAGATGCCGATGGTGGGTCAGCGTGTTGCGCTGGAGATCAATTCCGGAATGCTTGGCAATGTGGCAGCGTCCGGATCGGTGCCGTGGCCGCGGAACCATGCCCTGTCTCGGGTCGCTTGACGGCTGCCGTGGTCCACGATCAACCGGTGCTGCACGGTCCGGAAGCTGGGATGGCCGTCCTCGGCGCTGGCCCGCACCAGCGAGTCGATGCCGCCGGCAATTGCATTGCGCCTCTCCTGTGCGGTCGACGGGGTAGTCGGCGCAGTGACGTCGTCCTGGATCTGGCGAAGCGCGCGTGCTGCGGCGGTGGTTGCGGACCCGCCCTCGGTCACAGCTAACAGGTCGTTGGCCAGGGCCGACATGTCGGCAAGGCATCCCAACTCGTATTCGGCCATGTACCGGTACTGCTCCGCCATCGTAGTGAGGTGGACTATGGCGAGGGTGGCCTGCTCACGGGCGAGCACTTCCTCGGGGGGGAGCGCCGGGATGATCACCTGCTCGAGCGCACGGGCGACGGTGGCCAATCGGATTCCCATACTCGGGGTTGTCATGGATCAGCCCTCCTGTTCGAGGATGCGGGCAATTTCGCCGAGGAAGGTGTGCGCGACCGGAGTCATCCAGGACAGCAGTACGTCTTGGTGGTTGTGCCCGCGGATTGCGGCTGAACAGCCGGTCCCGAGATTCATGACGGCGCATTTGTAGGCGGCGAGCATCTCGTAGAAGGTCAGCTTCTTCTGGTCGACTTGGCGCCCTGTCGCTGTTTCGTACCGGCGGATGAGCTCGTCCCTGGTCAGCAGGTTGCAGACGAGTACCTCACCGTCCTGCGATTCGCCGGCAAAGAGTCGTTGCACGATCCAGCCGAGGTCTTCGTGGTAGTCGCCGATATGTGCGAGTTCCCAGTCGAGTACTGCGGTGAACTGCCCGGATTCGACGTCGAACATGAAATTTCCGGTGCGAAAGTCGCCATGTAGCAGGACCAGTTCATCGGTATCGGGTAGCCGGTCTCGCATCCATTGCTCGGCGAGGGTGATCAGCGGGTATGGGTCGACGCAGTCGTCCTGCCACACTCGGCTCCACCAGTTGACCTGCCAGAGCGCAGCCTCGCCGGGGTGTCCGGTGGGGGCCTGGAAGTGGGGCAGTCGCGCTTCCTGCCAGCGGACCGCGTGGATCTTGGTGAGATTGTCGATGAACTGAGGTACCAGCCGGTCCCGCCACTGCGGTGTGAAGGACGTACCGACACCCGAGACCACCATCGCATCCGACGGGGGCTTGGTCACGCCCTCGACGAAGCTGGTAATGATGCCCGGTTGGCCGAGATAGGTTCCGTCACCGTCGAGGAAGCGAGTGGTGGGGGTGGGTACGATCCCGGCGAGCGCTCGAAATGCCTCGTCCTCACGGTAGCGGCAGGTCTCGACGATGCTCTCGGGTGGATCCAGGCGCAATACCAACTGCTCTGGTGCACGGCCGGGCACCGTCATGGTGAAGGAGAACTGCTCCTTCGAAGCGCCGCCGGGCATCCGCTGAACACCCTCTAGATCGAACTCGGTCATTCCCGACGCTTGCGCTTGCACCAACGCTGTCACCCGTTGAACCACGTCGAGGGCGGTCAAGGGTTGGTACGGCCCCTGTTCACGCCGTGCGATCTTGGCATCGAGCAGTTCGGCCACCCGGGGCTCGAGCAGATCGATTTGCCGCCGGATGTCGCCGGCCCCGACCTTCTCGGCCGCGGTCACGACCCGCTCCTCGGCACATACGGGCCGCTCGTGATGCGGTCGAGCGGGCAATTTTCCTGGGCAAGCCCGAAGCCCACCCGGTCGCCGGCGTGCCAGCGCACGCTGCTGTGCGGCACGTAGCTGTTGCTGTACGGGGTCCATGGATGCTGTCCGACAGGAGTGCCGACCAGCACGTGCTCTCGGTCGTCGATGTCGACGACCTGCAGCTCGTAGCTCACCGGCATCTGGAACCGGCCGCGAGTTGCGCGGAGCCGCCCGGACTTGAGCCCACGGACTCGACCGTCGACGAGGGCGTACCCGTGAGCGAAGGTGAACCCGTCCCAGCCTTCCTTGCTCAGATCCCGCGACCAGATGGTGTTGATGGAGTAGTCCTGACCGAACGCGGCGTTGATCCATCCCATGCTGCCCATGAGCTGCTCGTTGCGCGGACCCCAGCTGTGATCCATCACCGTCACACAGTCGACGGGGAAGGTCCGTCCACGAATCTTCGCGGTGCCGGTGACGTGCACGGTCATGTCGAAATGGTTGGCGTAGGCCATTCCGAAACCGCTTTGAGACCGGTCGCCAGTGGCGAGCGGATCCATGCTGGGGTCCTGGATGTCGTAGGGCTCCATGATTCCGTGGACGTGCCAGTCGAATTCGGTGTCATCGTGACCGATGTAGCGGATGTAGTAGTCGCGAGGCTCATTGGAGGTTTCCAACGAGAGTCCGTTGGGCAGAGAGTAACTCTGCAGCTTGTCGGGAAGTGGCAGGTGCTGTTGAAAATCGTAGTAGAGGGCATCGAGTGGGCTGTCGCCGATCCGATCGAACGCCTCGATGTCGCACACCATCGCGCCGACGCCGGGGCGGGCGATGGTGTACACCCACGCAGCAATGTTCGGCTCCGGGAGGTACACCGAGAACCAATTGGTTTCGGCCCAATCGTGTTTAACGTCAGCAGGGGTGTGGAATTGAACATCTTCCGCGGCGATCACTGCATCTCCTTCAGACGTGCTTGCGCCAATTCGCGCTGGTAAGGAACGTTCCGAATGAACGTCCTGTCAGCGTGCCAAGAAGGCAGATGATCCACATCACACCTATGTGCGATAGCTCTCTATCTATAGAGTGAAGTGACCTGAACCACATCGGCGGCTTGCGGACACCGTACTCCGGAACTGCGAGTGGCTTCTTGGCACGCGGCGTCGGCACCGAGATGCTCCCCACGGTGTCAGCGTTCGCTGGGTCGGCGAACCGGATTCCGCTGAATCCAGCGCACTGTGCCCCCGAGTACGCACATCAAGGTTGGCTCGACGGCGGATTCCGTCCGGCGACTGTGCGGTTCGACATCGGCGACCCATTCCGTGCCGTCGGCGGTATCCACGTCGATGAGCCGATGCAACTGGCCGCGGCCGAGAATGCGACTCGTCCGTCCGCCAACTCACGCCGACAACGCCGACACAACACCGCCACTTTCTGGGGAAAACTCGGCGCTGTCCGTCGATCACTACCAGGCTGCCGTCCTCGTGGCGGCTCGCGGTGATCGGGTGCAGCACACCGTGCTCGCGCACCGACTCGACGAACCCCGGCGTCTCCTCCAGATTCACCTTGTCGCGCACGTTCTTGCCGACATCGAGGGTGCGCGGATCGACCTCGAGAAGTTCGGCGGCTGCAGGTTGCTGCGTTGCGGTCATGGTGGTGTCTCTCCTGTACTGTCTCGGGCGAGAACTCGATTCAGGGGACACCGAAGGTGGCCTCCCCGGGCCGCAGGACCGCGGCCGAAACAAAAGAGCCGATCAGCCAGGACTCGGACGCCGCGCCACGACGCATCCTTGCCTGTTCTCGACGCGACCAGGGAGCCGACGCCGATTCATCGTCGGCGGCCCCGCCCCTACCCTGACCGGGCAGATCGTCGGATCCACACTCTCGCTGGGCCAGTCGCATACACCAGCAAACAAGGTGCTTCACTTAGGCCATGTCGTTCGATGCCGTCGGTGTAGTTGTGATGATCTCGGGTCCCGGAGACACGGCTGATGAGGTCGCCGTAGTTCGTAGGGTCATCGAGAAGTGGAACAGCGAACACTCGGCTACCACTCGCGTGGTGTTCGTTCCGAAGCACTACTCGACGAACACTGTTCCCATTTACAGCAAGGGGACCGATGGGCAGGCAATCATCAATGAGCAAATCACCAATGACAGCGATGTCGTTGTGTGCCTGTTCAAGCATCGGCTCGGTACACCGACTCCGCGGAACGAACATTCGGGCACAGCTGAGGAAGCCGACGCCCGGGAAGCTGATGGTCTGGTACACGTCTATTTTTGGGTGGGAACTGACTATCCAGCAGAGATGGTAGATGACCACGACAGGATGCAGGAGTGGCAGAGGCTGAAGGACTTCCGCAGTCTCTTCCACAACAACGACCGAGGTCTCTATTCCACCTATGAATCGACGGAGCGATTGCGCGAGCAGGTGGAAAGCGCATTGTGGAACGACGCTCGCGCTTTTCAAAGTCGTCGGGCAGCCGTGCCGGTCGACGTCGTTTCCTCGACAACGAAGCCGACTGTAGACGTCGTGGTGAGCGGGAGCGTCTGGCGTGCGCGAGAACTTGGAGGCATTCTCGACAACGCCATTGAGGGTGATATCGAGTCTGAGCGGCAGTGGGCTGCGAGCTGGAGAGACACACCTGATGCTGGTCTTCGGGCGATCTTGGCACCCACGCCGACGGGTTCGGTCCGACGTGTTCCGAAAACTCAAGCGGAGATCGATGAGTGGGCGGGCGGGGTCCGATCGCGGATCAACGAGTTCGACAAGGCTGTCGCCTCCTCGGCTGCAACTCCTATCCAAGTGAGTCTCAACTGCGAGACAATCCTCAAGGACGTCGAGGTCGAATTCATCTTCGCAGGTGTATCCGGAACCGACCCGACCAAGAGTTCATGGCCTGACCTGTGGACTCCTCTACACCTACCGCCGTCGCGGGAAGACTTCTTGGGGTATGAACGCATCAAACCCATGGACATCGACTACCGAGCGATCGGCCCGGTCACCTCACACTGGGAGCAGGATGGCGATGATGTGGTTCTGACGCTCGCCCTCCATGAGCTGCGGAACCGGCGATTGCCCGCCACCTTCGATGATCCGGTAATCCTGGCACTTCCGTGCACAGCGGACGCACCCTCCGAGATCAGTTACACGTGGCGAGTCAGTGCATCGAACAGCAACCAAGAATGGGCAGGGAAGGGCACCATTCCAGTGCTCAACGAAGCTCGGTCCGAACTCGTGGCGTGGTTGCGGGCGACGGGCCGCGATTGAGTCGCCATCCCGGCTAACCTGATCCAGTGGCGAAAAAGGAACCGGGTACCCCTTGGGAAGGCTTCACGCCGGAGGAATCCAGCCTCCTGAGCTACATCGATCATCTCGGCAATAACGGGTGGGCGAGGAACGGCCAAACCGAGGAGGTGATGCCGATCGTGTTGAGCGACTGCGCTGCCGCTGGTCTGAGCCTCGCGCGGATCAAGAACGCGATGGCAACCATCGGTTATGACAAGCATTCCCTACATCAGCTCGATCGATGGGAATCAAAGCGCACGACCGGTAAATTCGGCCCGTAGCCCGAACCCGCGCTCTCGGCTTGCCGGAATTCAAAAACAGCGACGACCAGCAATACGTCACGCTTTTCAGCCCAGGTCACAGCAGTAGCCAGGCACGACCAACCTTTGGGGTTGGTCGTGCCTGAAGCCGGTCTATCTTTCCTGACCGTTCACGCGGCCGCGATCGGCTCGTAATCCGGGTGGGATCCGATCGATCGTGGCGGTGTTCGTTGCTGTGGCCGCGGTTGCGTGGGTGGGGTAGTCGGAGTGGACCAGTCGCATGACCTCGGCCAACTCCGTGTCGGTCTCCGTCTCGACGACGGCCGCAGGCTGTGCGCCATTGGCGCGCGCCTCAGTCAGCGCAGCTTGGTCTCGTTCCCACACCGCCGCCGGTGGGATGGCGTCTTCCGCAAGGGCGGTTCCGACTGCTTTCTCGGCGGCGGAGATCGCGGTATCCCGGTGGGGGAAGGTGCCGCTGTCGAGGGTTTCCCTGTCGTTGTGGGCGGACCAGTACCAGTCGCGGCCGGTCCATTTCACGACGGCGCCGGGATCTCCGGTGCCGCGGTCGAATCCGGCGGTGAGTTCGGAGCCGATCTGGTCGGTGCGCTGCCACCGTGGTGGTTGTGGGTTCGCCGCCAGCTCGGCCTTGCGTTCGGCGTGTTCGCGGGCGGCCGCCATCATCCGGGCGGGGGTGGCTTCCCGTAGCTCGTCCTCGGTCATGTTCTGGTCTTCGGCGTGCCCGCGGGTGGGGTTGAGGTCGCGGGTCCACCCGCGGTACATGCCGGCGGCCGCCAATCGTTCCTTGGTCGCCTCCTTCTCGGCGAGCGCCTCGGGGGAGTTCTCCCGGGCGGCGAGGTCGGCCCGCATCTCGTTGTAGGTGTGTGTGAGGCGGGTGATCTCGTCGGACTTGGCGAACGGGACCCCGAGCTTGTCGGCGAGTTGCTCGGTCTGGGTGATCATGTAGTCGCGGTCCTTGACGTGCAGGTCCAGCGCGGCGGGCAGGTCGGCGGCCATGTTGGTCAGCCGGGTCACCATGCCCGATCCGCCGTCGGCACTGCCGAGTGCCAGGTCGACGACCTCGGCGTCGACGGTGCGGACGATGCCGCCGGTGAGTCGGAATGCGTACCCGCCGACCGGGAGCCGGCCCATCGAGATTTCGGCGCCGGCGATCTCGGCCACCAGGTGCTGGCCGTCGGGCTGGCGTTCGAGGTCACCGGCGATGTGCGCCAGCCGGGTTTGCACCGCCTTGCGTACCTCCGCCGGTTCGGCGAACGAGACCGCACGCCCGCCCACGGTTAGGGTCCGCTGTTTGCGGGGCAGTTCACCCCAGGCGGTGAGGGCGTCGGCGACCTCGCGGCCTTCCTCGATCTCCTTGGTCAGGATCGGCAATCGGGTGCGGTTGTCGTGCAGCTGCCACTTGATTCGCTCCTGGTCGGAGCGGTGGGCGCGGGCTTCGGCGCCCAGTTTGCGGAGCCGGGTTTCGAGTTCGACGACCTCGATGTAGCGGGGATCACCGGTCGCGGCAGCCTTGGTCGCGGCCATCGACGAGGTCATGTCGTCGCTGCCGATGTCTTCGGCCTCGGAGAAGTCGATCGCCCCGCGGCGGAGCTGCTCGATGTAGGCGGACTTCTTCTCCACGGTCTGCCACTTGGTGGTGTCGTAGGAGCGTTCCCCGACGATGTTGATGATCTCGACGGTCTTGTTCTGGTTGCCCTGCCGGATGATCCGGCCCTCGCGTTGTTCGAGGTCCGCGGGCCGCCAGGGGCAGTCGACGTGGTAGAGCGCGGTCGCGCGTTTCTGCACGTTCATGCCGGTGCCCATCGTCTCCGACGAGCCGATGAGCACTTTCACCTCGCCGCGTCGGCAGGCGGCGAACAACTCCCGCTTGTCCTTCGGCTTGGGGTAGTCCTGGATGAACTGGACCGCCCCGGGGGACATGCCGCGGGCGACCAGGTCGGCGCGGATGATGTCGTAGACGGTGTCGTCGCGTCCGGGCTTGGGGGTGCCGCGGTCGAGAAACACGATCTGCAGACCGCCGGTGCGTGGTTCCGGGTTGCCGGCCTCGTCGTAGTAGACGGTATCGGCGGTGCGTTGCTCGGCCTCCCAGAGCTTGTTCACCAGCAGGTCGACCCGGCCTTCGCCCGCTGGTGGTGCGTCGAGCCCGCCGAGGCGGGGGTCGAGGGTTACATTGGCGCCGTCGCTGCCGATCTTGAGTGGGTTGTCGATGTGCGCGGTCTTGCCGGTGTACATCTGCATCCGCTCGTCCAGGTCGATCATGAAGTCTCGGACCTGTTGCGGCATTTCGAAGGTCAGGTTCTGGCGGCCGCCGCCGGCGATCTCGGGAAGGGTCGCGGGGACCTGCTCACGGATGACGACGTCGGTGAACTGGGCGTTCATCGCCATCAGGGCGGGCAGGTTGACGAACTTGCCGATCCTCGACACCGACCGCAGTTCGGAGCCGGTGACGTTCATCTCGACCGATTGGCGCATCGCGGCGAAGTTCGCCGCCCAGGCGTCGATGTTCTCCATGCCGCCGGCCTCGAGCAGGTCCGGGCGCAGGTACTTCGTCATCACCCACAGCTCGGACATGCTGTTGGCGACCGGGGTGCCGGTGGCGAAGGTGACGACCTTCTCCGGAACGGGTTTGCGGCCCTCGACGGCGGCGCGCTGGCGGTACTTACGCCGCAGGTAGGACAGTTTCATGTCCAGGTCGGTGGCCCGGCTCGATCCTTCCCGCAGCGCCAGGTCAGCGTTGTTGGACTGGCGGGAGAGGTTCTTCCACATGTGAGCTTCGTCGAGAAACAGGTAGTCACAGCCTGTTTGCTCGAAGGAGAACCCGACGTCCTTGGAGTCGGCGTTGATCTTCTTCTCGAGCTTGTCCTGCCACCGCTTCTTGGCCTTCTCGATCTCCTTGATCGTGTTCTGTCCGGTGGCCGCTTCCCGGGCTTCCTCGAGCTTGGTGATCTCGTCGGCGATGTAGGCGGCCTGGGTGTCGACCGAGCACTGCATCTTGGTGAAGGCCGGTTCCGGGACGATCACCAGATCCCAGTCCTGGGAGGCCGATTGCGCCATGAACAGTTGCCGGTCGGCGCGGGATTTGAAGTCGTCGCCGACCAGCACCCGGGCACCGGGGTAGGCGTCGGCGACCTCGCGGCCCCACTGGTCGATGAGGTGGTTCGGGACCACCACCCAGGGCTGTTTGATCTGCCCGAGGCGGCGCATCTCCATCGCGCACATTGTGATCGACCAGGTCTTGCCGGTTCCGACGGTGTGGTCGAGGAGCACTGACGGTTCGTTGATCTGCCGCACCGCGACGGCGGCCTGGTGCGGATGGGGTGCGATCCGCAGTCCGGGGAAGGTGCGGCCCTCACCGTTGTAGGCGGGGTCGACGAAGGAGTTGAACCGGTCGTTGAACACTCGGGTCAGCTCGGCGGTGCGGGCCGGGTCGGTGAACAGCCAGTCCCCGAACGCCGTTTCGAGCATCTCGGCCCGCTGTTGGAGTTCCTCGGTGAGCTCTTCGTGGAACCGCGGCTTGGGGGAGTGCTCGAGTTCGGCCTCGGTCTTGAACACCCGGATGGGCTGGTTGTTGGCGATCTTCTCCAGCAACGACAACCCGTCGACGCCGCGCCGGTCCCCGGCGGTTTCGTACGGCAGCCCGTACGGGTCGGTGTACTGGTCCCCGGCGATCGTGAAGTCCCAGGACGCGGTGATGGGGGAGTACTCGACCGCGATGCGGGTGTCCGGGTGCACCGAGAACGCATCCCGGATGAACTGCGCGTACATCGGGGTCGGCACCCAGTTCGCGCCGGGGCGGACGGTGATGTTGGTCGGATCCAGATCCGCCGGGATCACCTGGCGCAGTGCATCGACCGCGCCAGCGTAGAGCTGCGGGTCCGACCTGGCGGCGGCTTCGGTGGCCGCCAACTTCTCCCGCACGTTTCCGGACAGGAACCTCGGCGCCGGGATCAGCTCGGTCGGGTCTTCCGGGTTGGGGAAGACCAGCCCGGCGAGTTGGTCCCGGGCGGCGTCGATGTCGATGCCCACCAGCCCGGAGATCCGGTCCAGGTCGACCTGCCCGGTCTCGTCCAAGCTGACTGCCAGCGCTTCGGCGACGTCCTGGGCGGACTGTGCCCGCTGCGGCGGGGTGATGACGTCCTCGGTGAAGATCTTCGACTTCCGCGCCTGCTGGGTGTCCTCGTCGAAGATTTCGATGCTGCGGACCAGTTGGATCGCCGGGTCGTAGCGGATGGCGCCCTCGAGGTGCCGCATCTTCTTCCACGGCGGGTTCGGCTCGGATGCCTCCGCCAGCAGCCGGGCGGCGACATCCTCGGGCAGTGCGCCGGTGACCGGGCCGGTCTCGTCGCCGTTGTTGGCCCGCCACTTCTTCTCCAGGTCGGCGAAGCGTTTGTCGATGACCTTCTGCGTCGGCGGTCCCGGAGTGACCCAGGTGAACCGGTTGAGCGGCCCGTACTTGCGCGCATACCCGTCGTACTGGCGGTTCAGCTGCGCCCGCAGCCGGTTCTTGGTGTCCTCGTCGCCGCCGGTGCGCTGGGCGTCGACCAGGTCGGTGACCGTGCCGGCCATGGCGAGCATGGACTTCCACTGGGCGGTGCGGGCCTTGTCGATCTTCGATGGCACCGGCGTCCACCGGCCGCCGAGGGAGAGCTGCTCGAACATTTCGATCTCGTCGTTGAACCGCACGGATCCCGGAACCTCGGTGATCGCGGCTTCTTCCGCGGTGACCAGCCCGGGCTTGTCGAGCGTCGGGTCGGCGGCCGGCTGTTCGGCGTCCTGCCCCAATCCCGCCCGCTTGGCGCCGTCGACGATGGCGGTCAGTCGGTCACGGACCTGGTTGGCCAACGGGCGGGAGGGGTCGGCGGTCACCTTCAAGGTGGCCGCCGAGTACATGCCCGACCCGACCCCGAGTTCGCCGAGCACGTTCTCCGGGTGCGCCAGGAAGTAGTCGTTGACCTGGATCTCACCGTCGGCCAGCTCGGCCTTCGAGGTGGTGATCCACTGCTCGGTCGCCGTTGCCGGTGCGCGACCGGCCTCGCGGCGGCGGAAGATCAGCAGGTCGGTGACCACATCGGTACCGGCCTGCCGGTCGAATGCCTTGGTCGGCAACCGCAGTGCGCCAACCAGGTCGCCGAGTTCGGCGATTTCCTCGCGGGCCTTGGTCCGCTGGGCGTCGGAGGTGAAAGCGCTGGTGATGACCGCGACGTAACCACCGGTTTCGGTCAGCGCCAGGGACTTACGGATGAAGTGGTTGTGAATGGTCAGCCCGGACGGGTTGTGCAGCGGGTCGCCGACCGCGAAGTTGCCGAACGGGACGTTGCCGATCACCGCGGTGAAGGCGCCCTCGTCGGGGGAGAACTTCTCGAATCCGTGGCCCCGGACCTGGTGCCCCGGATACAGGTGGTGTGCGATCCGGGCGGTCATCGGGTCCAGCTCCACCCCGACCATCCGGGTGCCCTTCGGGGCGTGACCGATGAAGTTGCCGGCCCCACAGCCCGGTTCGAGGACCCGCCCGCCGGTGAACCCGGCTCTGCCCAGCGCGGACCACATCTCGGCCGCGATCGCCGGATCGGTGTAGTGGGCGTTGAGGGTGGAGGCGCGGGCGGCGTCGATCTCCGGCGGGGTCAGCACGGCGGAGAGGTCGGTGCGGAGCTCGTCCCACTCCGGTTTGCGCTTGTCGAAGATGTCCCCGGCCGCACCCCACCCGGACCAGGCGGCGAGGATCCGCTGTTCGGCCGGGGTCGCTGCCCGGTGTTCGTCGCCGAGCTGGTGCACCAGGCGGATCGCGTCGATGTTCGCCCGGGCGCGGGCCTTTGCCCCTGACGGGGCCAATACCTCGGCGCCGAGGACGAAGTTCGCGGCCGCCGCGTCCGGCTGGTCCGGGACCGGCTGGGCGGCAAGCGGCGCAGTTTCGGCTGCGGGTTGGTTCGCGGGGTCCCGGACGACGTGGTCTCGGGTGTCACGCTCACCGGTGATGCTCGCGGTGACCTCGGTCGCCGCAGCCGACTCGGCGCTCCGTCCGGTGCGGGCGGTGGCGATCGCCTCGGCCAGGGTTGCCGTGATGACCGGTTCCGCGTCACCGCGGCTGACCTGCCAGTCCTTGGTGCGCCACCGATAGTTGACCTGCGCCCGGTCCTGGTCAGGTTCGCCGACAAGGTATTCCGAGTCCCGCAACGCCTCGAGATCAGCCGGTCCGGTCGCCGCGGTGAACAAGTCGTCGGGCTCACGGGCGCTGGTGTGCAGGGTGTCGAACGCCTGATGGGCGATGTCCAGGCGCAACAGCTCCGAGGTGTCGAGTCCGTGGGCGCGGCAGGCTGCCGCCAGGTCGCGGTGGTCGCGCTCGAACTCGGTGAGGACGCGTCCGCGCAGCTCCCGGCATCCCTGCGAGGTCAAGAACCCGGTCCGGTTCAGGCTCGGGTGCAGCGATGTTGCGGCCGCGGCGAACACCTCGTCCTGGCTCAGTGCCCGCCCGGTGATCTCGGCGAACCGGCCGCGGGCCTGTTCGGTAGTAAGGCCTTCCCGGATCGGGCCCGCGCTGGTGTCGCGGCCTGAGGTCGTGGCGCGGCGCACCGCGGGCAGGTGATGCCCGCCCCACAGCTCTCGGCTGTTACCGCCGTCGGTGGTGACCTCCCATATGGGGGTGCCGGTGTGCAGGGTGAACCGGTGTACCTGGGTGCGGGGACGGCCCGTCGCCACGAAGGTGTTGATGTCGCGGGCGAGCCAGTCGGTGGCCTTGTCGCGGTAGGTGTCTCCGAGTGCGCCCAGGATTGGGCCGCGGACCTCGGCGGTGAGCCACTGGTGACCGCCGTGGTCGTCGATCACCGCGGCGAGGTCCGGGCGGCCGGTGAGGCGGTCGGCGAGGTCTGCGGCGGCGGCCTCGAGGACGACGCTGGTCCGTTTGCTCACCAGGGTGCTCGCCGCCAGGGCCACCACCAGTGGGTCCTGACGTAGCTCGCTCTGGGCCCAGTCCCGCCATTTTTCGACGTCGGCGGCGCGGTCGTCGATGCTCCCGGCCGCCTGCCACGCGCGCAGGCTGGCGTCCGGGATCAGAACCCGGGCGCCGGCGGCCGCCTTCTCGGCCTCGGCCACGACGGTGTCATCGGCGCCGTCGAGCATCAGTGCGGTGTGCACGCGTTGGGCATCGAGCCAGGCGTGGATCTTCTCCCGGTCCGGGATCTCGTCGCCGGCCTCCACAGCAGCCTCAGGCGCGTCCACCGCGGTGGCCGGGATCTCGGCCGCCACGTCAGCCTCGACGGCCGGTGCGGTCTCCGGTGCGGGTGCGGCCAGCTCGGGGGAGGTCTTGACTGCCTCGTGGACCGTGTCGAGGGTGGTGGCGATGTTGTCGTGCAGCCAGTGCGCCGCCGCCTGGTACTGCGGGTCGGCGGAGTCGACAGACAGCAGCCAGTCGCTGACGGTGTGGTTGAGCAGCCGGTGGCGGCCGACGCTGAGGTAGTCCTCGGGTCGCCGCCGCAGCACCTGCAGGCGGGGGTGGGTGACCATCTCGGCCTGAAGATCGGTGAGGACCTCGTCCTCGCGTTCGCGCGCCCACTCGGTCCGGGCGCCGTTCCAGCCGCGGTTCCAGTCGGTGAAGATCTGCTCAGTACGTGGGTCACCGACCGGGACGCCGTCGAGCGCGGCGCGGACTCGCGGGTCCGCCGCCGGAATCGGGGCACCGCCGCCGGGTCCGTGTTCGGTCCAGGCGTCGCGGCCGATCTGCCGCCAGTCCACCGGGTCGGTGCGGTGGCTGTTGGCGTGCACCCGGGTCAGGGTGTCCTCGGCCAGTTGCTGCCGCTGCGTTTCGGTTTCGGGGCCGGCGGCGGCGAGGACGGTGTCGATCGCCTGCTGCACCGGCAGTGCGGCGGTGAACTGCTCGGCGCGGCCGGTCGCGGCCTCGGCAACGGCCGGGTCGGCCTCGAGGGCGGTGACCGCGGCGTCGGCGGCGGTGCGGTCGCGATTGTGCTGCGCCCAGAGGCGGGCGGGCAGCTGGGCGGCGGCAGCCTGCCAGTGCGCCGGGTCGTCGAGGGCGGCGCGGGCGACGGCCGCGATCTGCGGGTCCTCGCTCACCACCTGCTCGACCAGACCGGCCTGCACCTCGTCGTGGGCGCGGCGCATGGCCCAGGACGTGAACTGCTCAAAGGTGTTCGACTGCGCTCCGGCGGCCAGGTTGAGGTCCTCGTCGGCCATCACCTGCCCGGTGATCTCGTCGAGCAACGCGGTGACGTCCTCGACGGGGACGGTGGGTTCGCGCTGGGCGGTGAACTCGGCAACCAGCTCCCGCAGCGGCCGCCGACCCGTGAGGTTCTCCGTCTCCGCCGCCGGGGTGGGCGTTTGCGGTGGTCGGTGTTCCCGGTCCGCTTTCTGGGCTTCGAGCTGGTCGCGGATCAGTGCGGAGCGCTCACGTGCCTGCCCCGGCGACAGCGGCGGTCCGGTGTGCTCGGCGTGCTCGTCCCGCGCCCGTTGCGTTTCCGCTTCGGCCAGGATGCGGGCGATCTCCGGATCGGAGGCGTCGGCGACCTTCCCTGACCGAGCGCGCAGCATCTTGATCTGCTCGTCGGCGCGACCGATCGTCAGGTCGTCGGGCAGCCGCACCGGCAACCCACGCCTACGCCGCAAGGTGCGCAGATACGACTGCTGGCGGTCGGTGGCGGGCCGATCCCGCCAGGTCCGGCGCGGCGGCCGTACTCGGCTGACCGCGGCGACATCCACCCCGTCGACGTCGTAGCCGGCATCGGTGCAGACCTGTCGGGCACGCTCGGCCGCGTCGCGGGCCTCGTGGGCATCGGCCGACACCCGTTCGACCCGGGCGGCCATCCGGTCCGCGGTCGTGGTCAGGTCCTCGATCAGCTCCGGATCGGTGCCCAGCAGCGTCGCCTCGGCGACCTGGGCCTGGACCTGTTTGGTGGCCTCGCGCAGGGTCCGGACCTTTTGCCGCAGCCCGTCGGCGTCCCGCTGGGCGCGGGCGTAGGCGATGAGCTCCGGGGCTACACCACTCGGTTCCCGCCGGCCTTCGACGCCTTGATCTGCTCGTCGATCATCTGCGCCAGCTCGTCGGCCAGCGGGTCCGCCGCCGTCAGCGGCGTTCTCTCGTTGTCCTCCATCTTCTGCGCGATCAGCGCCGCCGCGTACCCCTGGAATGCGTCCGGTTCGCTCGGCCACACCCGGTCGACCACCTGCCACGCCAACGGCGGGATCTCCACCATCGACGTCCGCCACCGATCCGGGTCGCGGGCCTGGCGCTTCGCCGCGATCTCCGCCTCGATCCGCTGCTCGATCTTCAGCTCCCGGGCGATCTGCTCCTCGCTGATCTCCGGCACCTGCGAGTACAGCTCCTCGGTCAGCACTGCCTCCCGGCTGTCGTGCTCGGCCTGGGCGATCAGCTGATGGGTCGTCATCACGTCCGGATCCTGCCCCGGATGCTCGGCCTTCCAATTCCGCACCAGATACCCCTGGCCGCCCCCGACTCGCTGCACCACCAGCTCCGAGAGCCTCGCTGCCTCCTCGTCGAACTGCGCCGTCAACTGCGCCTCCGTCGCGCCCGGGTCCACGCCCAGATGCTCCCGCCAGATCCGCTCCACTTCCGCGCGAATCGTCGGATCGAACTCCGCCATCGTCGTTTCCTCCCTGGATGATGTGCTCGCTGCGTTCGCTCAACCGTCTGGCCCCTCTCATGCGCTGCCACGCGAAGCGTGACCTTCCCGTGCGCCCATTCGTTGGACACAAAGCACATGAAGCCTATGACGGATTTCGCGAAAGTACTTGCAGCGCAAAGTTGTTAAAGTTCTACAACTTTGCCTGCGGCCTTCCCTCAGGCGGCACCGGCGGCCGCCGACCGAGGCGCAGCCGGAGCCGTGATCTTTTGGTTGACCAGCATGTTGAGCGAGACACCCTGTTCCTCGGCTTCGATCGCCAAGCTCCGGTGCACCTGCGGGGAAGTGCGCACCATGAACTTGCCGCTGTAGGGACGATCCGCGATCGGAACCGGTGGTTGCTCGCCGGTCAGTGTCATGTCCTCGAGTACTTCACGGACGACGCCGATGACACCGTCGAGTGCCTCGGCCTGCGTTTCCGCCAGCCAGGACAATGACGGGAATTCGGCGACGGCCCCGACGAACTCGCCGTCGTCTTCCGACCAGGTCACCCGATAGGTGTAGTGCGATGCATCAGCCATTGTCAGCCTCCTTCGTGAGCTTGTCGTAGGCGATGACGACCTGGCCGACCTGGTAGGGCTTCGCCTTGCCGCCGCTGCCTTTCTGGATGTTCACTCGTGGGTCGCCCGCCCACGGCATCTTGAACACCGCGTGCGAGGTGCCGCGCTGCCGCGGTTCCCCGAATACGTCGCAGCAGAAGTTGAGCAGCTCGGTATACGTCACGCTCTGCGGACTCGCCCTCATCCTCGCGATCAGTTTCGCCTGCTTCGACATACCAGAATGGTATCACTGGCGATACTATTGAGATAGGCGTCGAGGGCTGCGAGAGAGAAGTCGCGCCCTTCGACGTCGGCCATCGAACGGAAAATCTGCTGGTCAGACGAATCAGCGAGCGGTGCCGCCGCTGTTACCCGCGCCGGAAGAGCGATCGGATGGCGGCGACGAGCCGCTCGGTCGCGGTGCGCGGTGGTGGGGGAGTGTCGATGCGCTGCGCCATGTCCGCGGCGGCGAATTCTTGTTGTCGCCGCTCCTCGTAGGAGACGACGTGGCCGGTGAACGGGGACCGTCGCGGGAAGTGGTCGGCCGGGTCCACCTTCTCGTTGGTGATGACCTTGTGGTGCAGGCGGGCCCGGGCGAGCTCGGGATCGAAACCGCTGGCCCACTGCGCATCGTTGTTGCAGAACAGGTGGGTGAGGCGGCAGTTCGCCCGTGTGTGGGGGCCTTCCCGGTCGATGTGGTCGATCGACAGGGCTTCCGGGCCGTACAGGGCGTCGAAGTCCACTGGTTCCAGGCAGAGTTGGCATATCCCGCCGTCACGGGCGTAGATGTCCATGGAGGTGAAGCGCTCGGTGATGGCGTTGCCGTCGACGTCGACCGGTTGGATGAAGCTGGCCCGGCGGAGGCGGTGATCTGGGAACCGTTGCTGACGTCGTTGCGTCCGATTATCGCGTTTCACCTCGGCGAGGAAGGCGGCCGTTTCCTCGGCGCTCATCATCCTGATCTCGCCGAATTCGACGTCCCACCAGTTCATACGGGGCACAGTAGCGAGGCGTACCGACAGCTCACATCGATCGTATTTCCGCAGATCCGGTCTCTTGGATCGATGGTTACTCAACGCTCATCGGCGCGTGTCCCGCGGGTCCTCCTCGCCGCCGTCGGCGGCCTCAGTGATGGTTTGCAGTGCAAGCGCGCGAACGAAAGTCTCGAGAATGCCGGTTTCCGCATGGTCGAGGGCGACGGGCGCTCCATCGGGACGGACGGTCTGATGCGTTCGGTGGATGTCGGTGGTCATCGGTGCAGTCCTGGGAAGTAGTCGGTGGACAAGGGTCTGCTGGACACGGCCAGTGTGTGTTGAGGGTCGGTCAGAAGAGAGCGCCTTGGTTCTCGTTCGCGGCTGCGTCGGTGCGCTGCTGGTAGGCGGAGGCGAACGCGCGGGCCGCGGATTCGGTGCAGCCGATCTCCCGGCCCACCTGCGTCCAGCTGAGCCCAGCTTCATGGAGGTTCCACGCGTCGCGTTCGTCGTCGGTGTGAATGCCGTTGGCGTGGAAGGTCACTGGTCTTCTCCTCTGAGGTGGTTGAGACGGTTGGTGGCGGCTCGCTGCTGGCGGCCGAGAGTGACCATGTGCTCGAAGAGCTGATCTTCGGGCAGCTGATCAGCGGCCTGAGCGAGGGACTGGGCGGCGGCGCGGAAGCTGCGCCGGTACGCCTGGCTGACAACGGTGCGGGTGTAGTGGTCGACGGCGATGTGATCGGCTCCGCGGGTGGTGATGTTCGCCAGGTAGCGGGACCGTTCGGAGCCGTGGTGGCCGGCGAGGTTTCCGGTGCGTTCGAGTTCGGCGGCGACCATCGTGGTGTCGTGGGGTTTTCCGGCGCGCACGAGTCGGGCGATCACGGTGAACAGTTCGCGGTGGATGGGTCGTTCGAAATCTTCGGCCTCGAGGGCGGCGACGGCCCGGGCCGCAGCCTCAGTGGGCGCCCACAGGAGAGCACATAGGCAGAGGGCCTCGACATCGGTATGAGTGTTGGTGTCGATGTCGCCGACCTGAATCTGGTCGGTGTCGGCGGCGGTGTCATCCGGGACGAGCACGAGGGCGGCGGTCATTGGGCGGTCCTTTCGTGGTGGCATGTTCGGCGGGCCGGGTCGGTGGGCTGGGCCGTCATTCGTAGAGCCGGGTCGTGCCTGGAAGGAGCTGGTGGCATTGGTTCCACACCTTGCCCTTGACCCTGGCCACGACGACGTGGCCGGGATCTCCGGGTCCAATTCGGCAGGAAGTGCCCTCAGGTGCGGTCTCCCAACTGCGGTCGTATCGAGCAGGCTGTGCCACGGTCTCGGCACTGCCGACCACGAGGAGAAGGCCGGCCACCCCACCGAGTGCGGCGATGGACAATCGGCGCAGCATCGGCGCGGCGATGTACGACATGGCGACCTCCTCGGTTGCAGGGACTCAGGCAGCTACGAGGGCTTTGATGCGGTCAGGGCGGAAGCCGCCCCAATGCTGGTCACCGGCGATGACGACCGGGGCCTGGCTGTAGCCGAGCGCCCGCAGAGCGTTCACGGCGTGAGGGTCGCCCTCCAGATCGATCACGGAGTACTCGATCCCCTCTTTGTCGAGGGCCCGGTGGGTGGCAGTGCATTGCACGCACGAGCTTTTGCTGTACACCTGAACCGACATTTTAGATCCTCCCCGTTTGCGCTTTCTCTACCATTCTTATTGTAGTCGAAATTGGAGATATTTCTACATATATCGGCTAGTTTTTGAGCATTTCTTTTCGTCCGCCTCCAGCGCGCCACCGCACTTCGATATCATGGCGTTTAGCTGCATTTTCGTCGAATTGACTCGCGGTTAGCGCACGACGGTCGGTAGCGTGTTTCACTCCAGGAAGAAGCGAATTTCACGGAATACATTTCGCGTCGAGAGTGGATGCAATAGCTGCTCGAATTATCGAATCCCAAGAATTGGAAACAGTTAATTCCAACCTTTTAGGAATGGCGCGAGAATAGAATTCGATCGCACTCGATCGTCGCGGGGCCACCCTGGGCCCGATGTTCGGAAATCCTCCTAGTTCCGTCCGGTGCGGGATTCTTATCGCCCGCACCGGACGGGCGCTCTAGCTATCCGCGGGTGCACCCTCGGCACTCCCAGCGGCCACGCACCTTCGTGCAGGTCCGGCGTTCCTCGCACAACCAGCACCGCTGAGACCGCGTGAGCTCGTCAGTGGCGCTGGAGGTCCGGCTCGTCCTGTTCTGCTCCGGGATGCCGGCGGAGTGTGCGGGATCGAGCTGCGGTGATAGGCACGGTGCGGCGGGTCGGGCTCGCAGCATGTGGCCGAACGCGTCTTGACATCCGGTGCACACGTCACCGGGTTCGACGACTGGGAAGTCGCAGGTGGGGACAGCGCACGAGATGAACAGGTCGAGCTGAGGAAGTTGGTTTCCGGGCTCGGTCATGGTGGTCGCTCTTTTCCTTCTGGGCGAGCGCACCGGGCAGATAGTTGCTGCCCGGTGCGCTCGCAATTCGGCGGATCGGCGGTCAGGATGAGCCTGCCGAGCGCCGCGCTATCGGCTGATCCTGCGTCAGACTTCGACCACCTGAGCACTGGCCGTGGCTGCGACGAGGTCGATGGTCACCTTCTCCAGCGCGCTCCGCGGCACATTCCAGTACCGGCCGTCTTCGCCGCCCAACTCGGCGATCTTCACCTTGGCGCCGTCGGCGAGGACCACGAACAGCGTCGTCGGATCGATATTGCGGGCTCGCTTCACCCGGACCGTGGAGCCGGTCGACAAGGGCGCGACCGCGACGATCGGCTTGGCCAACAGTTCCGCGGGGGCGGGTAACAGCACCTCCGGTTGCGCCCGCACCAAGGAGCCGACACCGTCGAGTGGCTTGACGTCGTAATTCACCTTCAACCGGCGAACCACCTCGAAAACACGCCCCTTCATGTCCTTGTTCGCGACCACGGGGTCGATGATGACGCGGTCGCCAGCCTGAAAGATGTTCGTCGACATAGTTTTCGTTCTCCTTCGGTGATGGAGTGTGCGGTCTTGGTGGTTATGCGGGGATCCAGGTCACGCCCTGGTCTCCGATGAGAGCGACCTTCCCGGCCGGGGCACCGCCGGTGTACTGGTGCAGTGCCGTGCGGGCGCGGGTGGCTGCGCAGCCGAGTGCATCGGGAGAGTCGCCGAGTGCGTCGACGCTGGCCTCGCCCATTGCCAGGGCGACTGAGTCACCCTGCATCTCGTACAGGCCGACAGCCCAGCTCGTAATGGGTTCACCGGTCGTCAGAGCGGGATCGCCGTTGGTGGTGGCGAGGAGGTAGATCGATCGGCCGTCGGGTGCGTAACCGGCGTCGCCGGTGAGGGCGTAGCAGTTGCCGCCGGTCGAGGTCACCTCGGGATCGGCGACGCCGACCGCCGCCAGCCGGATCAGTTCCCGGTGGTAGATCTCCTCGAGGGTTCCGTAGTGCCGGTAGTCGAGTACCTCTGACGTCTCCACGGCGGGAGCGACGGGTGCTGTCGGTGTGCCCATGTAGCGGGAACCTTTCGTCGGAAACGGACCACCTGCGGCGGCCCGATCATTTTTTGTGCCCTTCTGGCATGGGAGAGGGGCGCCGGTATGAGGGGGCCGGAGTGCAACTGTCGAGCCGAAAAATCTCGGGGGAGCTTGCGGAGGAGAGAATTTTCGGAGCCGAAGGCCGCCCCGCGTCGGCGGTTGCGCGTAGGTCACCGCCGGCGAAACTCGGAAGGCCAGAAGGGAACAACAAGAACGCTCTTCACCAGGGCGGAGCGCAGCGGAGCATCCGCTTGGAGGACACCGAAGGTGGCCAGGCCGCCGGGCAGGCGGATCCCCAGCTGCTCGACGACTGCGTTTCGTCGCGTCACCGGTTCATCCGAGACGGCGGGCCCGCGTTCGGCAGCTAGGCGGAGGGCGGTTCGCTGATGGCGTCGGCGGTCACGACCATGTCGAGTTCGAGGCTGTTCATCCCCGCGGCGTCGGTGACGTACACGGTGATCGCAGCCAGCCACTGTCCGTCGTGGATTTGAAACCAGTGCGTTTGAAGCGCCGGCCGCAGACCCGACAGATAGACCGACGAACTCTTCACCCTCATGCTGACGTAATCGGCGCGCGCCGCGCCACCACGTCCAATCGGCAACGCCTTGCCGATGTCCACCTGGACCGCCCTCGGCGGGTCGAATGTCCTGATGACCGGGTGCTCCGGCCAGCGTTCGGTCCAGCTGTCGGTGTTCATCACAGCGCAGCTCGCAAGGGGGCGTGGCCGGTGGCGGGGATCTCGGGGACCGTGTGCCAGGCCACCGAGCCGGAGTCGCTGCGGATCTCGATACGCCGTGTGCGCCGTTGGAATCCTTTGCCGGCGGCCGCGACGTCGAGTTGTATCCCGGTGACGCGGCCGTGTCCTTCGCCGAGACCGGAGTATCCGGCGACGCGGGACTCGATGCGCAGATCCACCCCGTCCCAGTGCCCCTCGGCCACCAGCAAGACGGCGCCCTTGGATCGTGCCCGCGCCACCACCGCCCGGGCCCTCGACGGGGTCACGTTCGCACCCGAAAGCCCGAGAATGACGAGGTCAACGCCATCGAGAAGGATCGCAGCCACCTCGACCGCGGAGTCCTTCGGTGCGGGCACGATCGCAATCTTGGAGAGATCCGCGCCTTGCTCGACCGCGGCGAGCAGACTCAAATCCGGCATTCCAATCACGGCCGCGTGCGAGCCGCTGGCAGTGACCGATGCGAGGAGCCCGACCAGCACTGACGACGTTCCAGCGACGCTGGCCACGGTGCCGCGGGCGAGTCCTCGGCGCGGAAGAAGCTCCGCGATCGGAGAGGGCACGGGAAGCGTTCGCAGCGTGGTCTGAGCGGTGGCCACAATCGGTGCGGGTTCATCGACGGCCCGCAGCATCACCGCGGGCCGGGCCGGTTCGGTGCCCTCGGACCGGGCGGGAATCGCCGCCATCTTCCGCCGCAGCTGGTCGAGTTTCTCCGCTTTGGTGAGCCCGTTCGAGGCGGGCGCAATGGGCAGTTCGCTCATACTCGCCGCCTTCACACATCCCTAACCCGATCCGATCCACCCACCAGTGTAGTCGAACATACTTTCGAAGAAGGTGTAACCTTGCTGACGCCTCGACTCGGAGGGAACCCGCCGAGGTACGCCGATGACCTGCGCTTTTCGGCGTCCTAAGCACTGGAGGAATGACCACATACCGGAGTATGCGCAGGTTCGTTCTGGCCGCTGCGCGAGGTATCGACCAATCTCAGCTGGTCATGGCGTTGGACGCAGGGCTTTGTGGCTCGCACATGATTTCACTCGTAACTGATGGATTCCATGAGTTACGCGTGCAATCCGCGAGTTGCTAGCGGATTCCGATACTCGTCGGCCAGTAGGCAACCGACCCACATCTTCCTGCAACCGTTTAACACACCCAACCGGCGATCTTCACCGGACGGGTCAAACGGCAATCCGCCAGCCCAGACCGATGCCGGTGAACGGCCCTTTTCGGAACCCTGATCGATCGACACCACTGCCGTCATTGCGAACCCGGACAGCCCGCATTCGACATCGCCTGCAGCGTCTGCGGCAGCGTCACCGGCGACGGGCACCGAACTGCTGGTCCACGTGTGGCGCCCGCTCAGCGGTGGCCGATGTAGTTAGCCTCCGCACCTTCGGGGGCTGGAAGGTCGAACAAACGCGCCAGGACCTGGCTGGCAGGGTTGTTCGCCGGCATCGCGCTGTCTTCGGGCAGGGCTCCGCCCGAAATCATCAGACGGCCGATCCGAGCCATGATGATCGCGAGGCGGTAGGCGGCGAATCGTTCGTAGTAGTCGACATCTGCCGCACTGCGGCCCGTGAGCTCGCGATACCGCGCGATCACGGCGTCGCGGGTCGGAAGCCCTTTCAGCAGCGGAACTCCGATGCCTTCCGAGTAGTACCGCACGAAAAGGACGAACCACCCGAGGTCCAGCTGAGGGCTGGCAATGGTCGCCATTTCCCAATCGAGGACCGCCGCTACGGAGTGGTCAGCGCCGAAGATGATGTTCCCCAGCCGGGCGTCGCCCCAACAAAGCACCAGCTCATCGTCGTGGGGACGGTGCTCCTCGAGCCATTCGTATGCCGCCTCGATGTTGGCGATCCGTCCGGACTCTGCCGTCCAGTCGTAGAACTGGCGCCACTCGGCGAGCTGGTGTGCGATCCCGGGCTCGCGGAGCTCGCTGTTGTGCAAGAACTCGACCCCGAGCACCTTGGGGTCGGCGGCGTGGAGTTCGGCCAGTGCGCCCAGCGCGTTGTCGAAGAGGCGTCCCCGCTCAGCAGGCGGGAGATCCACAACCCAGCCCTCGGAAACGAATGGCGGATCGTCCCCCGGGACCCGACCATCGACGCGGTCCATCACAAGGAACGGGCCACCCAGCAGCGCCGGATCGTTTTCGAGCCAGCGAACCCGGGGCACCGGGACCGCGGTGTGCTCGGCAACTGCCGTGAGTAGCGCGAACTCTGCCGCCAGGTCGGGGTCCCGGAAGATTCCGGGGGTGGCGGGGGTGACTCGGGCCACGAGATCGAGCTCGCGGCGGCTCCCCTCCGCGTCGTAGCTGACCGAGAACAAGATGGTGGTCATCGACATTCCGGCCGAGGCTGGGATCGAGATCGCCGGGATCTCGATGTTCGACGCGCCGTCGAGCTTTGTCGACAACCAATGCGTCAGGGTGGTCCTGGTCGCGGTCTCATCCAAGTGGTTGAGCACAGCCATGGTGTGGTCCTTTGGTTCGTGCCGCGGTAGCGGCGCCGTGGGGGAGGGTCAGGGCGTCGCCACGACGCCCCCGGATTACTTGGCGGTGATGTGCGCGATGTAGTCGGGCGGCCAGAGGAAGTCGAGGTAGGCGGTGCCCGGTCGACCGCCGACCTCCCCTCGGACCATCGCTTCGACCAGAGTCGCGTTCGGATCTACGGGGAACGCGATGTCAGAGAACGTCTGGCCGGTCACCGTCGTCTTATGACCCGTCTCGTCGACGACGCGCAGCTCCACCGTTTGCTGGACCCAGCGTTCGTCGTAGGTGACCTCCCAGTCTGCGGACTGGACTTCGGACCGGACGCCGTCGCGGTACACGTAACCGGCGAGGTGCCGCTCGCCATAGGCCTGAAGATCGAAGACGTGGACCGCCGTGTCCTCCGCTTGGCTTTCGAGCCACTTGTAGTGCTGCACGGCGCCCCAGTCCCGCGTTCCCCACGAATGGTCGTGGTGGCCGAGTGCCTCGAACGGGATCGACCGACCGTCGATTCGAAGCCGGCCGGATACCCGACCGCTCTGCTCCATACGGTCGTCAGCAAAGTACGACGGGCATCCGCTCGGGGCCTCGGAGTAGAGGTACCGCTCGTGCATCGGATGGAATTCGATCTCGACGTCGATCCGATCGCCCGCGAAGCTGACCGTCGACCCCTCATTGCTGGGCTGCATCGAGGCGGACAGCGGACCGACCGTCCACGCGTCGAACCCCTGGTCGGCCGGGACCGGGATACCGTCGGCAATCTCGAAGATGGCCGATCCATCGGGGTTTCCGCCGTAGATCCACGCGGCACAGCCCGCGACGCTCTGCGCGTCGACCCAGGTGTAGACGAGGCCGGCGAGTCCTTGATCGGGCAGTTTGACGTTGTAGAGGAACGATTCTCGCGCCACATTCTCCGGCCGGAGGGTGTGGCGGGCGAAGTGCTCGGTCGACGTGACGGTGGACGCCATGGGTCTCCTCGGTTGGTTCGGGATCGTGTCGCCGGCGACGGCGGGAGCGCCATACCGGCCGGGCCTCGTCCGTGTGACGGGGCCCACTCCATCCTTCACACGCGCTCCACCGTCGACAATCACTCGCCGAGCTAAGAGACCGCTCGCACGTTGGCGTCGCAGCGGCGTGCCGGCTCGCTCAAGCGGGCACGGACCCGCGCCTTACGCTCAACGGGATAACGATCTTTGTCTCTATGGGCCAGCCAGCGCGTGGTCGATCAGCAGCGCCACCTCGACCTCGGTGCGATGCCGATCAACCGGGTGACCGAGCAGTTCCTCGGTTCGCGCGAGCCGATAGGCGACGGTCTTGGCGTGCACGGACAGCCGTGCGGCCGTCTGCTTGTGGCTGCCTCCGGTCGCAAAGAACACGCGAAGCGTCTCGCGGAGCCTGGCGGTCGACTCGTCGCGCGCGCCGAGGAGCCCGAGGTGATCGGCGGCGTAGCGACGGGACCGATCGGCGTTTCCGGCGACGAGGACGGCGGCCAACTCGATCTCGCAGTGCTGTGTAACCCCCGTCAGGGGGGTGGGACGCAGTTGCACCGTCCGGAGGGTCTCCAATGCCTGCGCATGAGATCGCCGGAACCCCTGAATCCCTGAAGCAGCGGCCCCCATCCCGACGACGACGCCGTCGGTTGCGACGGTGGCGACAGCGCGCAGCACCTGGGGCGTCGGCGTCACATCCCACCCGAGCCACACGAACCACCGACCGTCCCCGCTCGTGTGCGTGAACGTGCGGACCGGACTGGCTGCGGCGACCAGGTCACCGAGCGCCTCACGAACGTTCGCTGACGCCGCGGCCGGAGCAAGTACGAGCGCCACATGGTAGCCGTGGACGTCGTATGCGAGCTCGTCGGCGGCAGCACGCTCGTCGGCCGCCGAGCCATCGAGAAGGGCAGCCAACGCGACCTGACGCGTCCGCGGTCCTGCCTGCTGATCACCGCGGTTCGGGTAGAGCTCCCGGTGTCGAGTCACGAGTTGTTCACAGGCACCGTCGATATAGGCGAAGAGCCGCTTCGACGAGTATCCGAGAACACTCGGGACCAGCGCAGACTCGGTCTCCCGCTGAACGTACGTGGACCAACACTCCCAGACCGCCGCGTGCCCGGCACGAAAGGCTCGCAACACCGTAGCCAGGTCACCTCCTGCCGAGATCGTGCCCTGAAGGGTCCGAAGAGTCGCCGCCGGCGGCTCGATCGCGGTCGGCACCGCGTCGAATGCGAACATCGAGAGAATCGCGCCAATATTGTGCTCGGTGCTCTCCCCCAAAGCTGCGAGGGAATCAGGAATACCAAGGGGGGCCACCTCGGGCACCGCCTCGACCACGCATTTCGTTACGTCGGCGGCGATCTCGGAAGTGTGCCTCAACAGCGCCCGTGCCAACCGTTGGACCTCGGTGCCCGCCGCCGCGACCGCGAGCTCTGCCGTGTTGACCACATCCGGCACGACTTCCGACTGCATGTGGACTTCCTCTCGGGGCGGCACGGGTGTCAGTTCAGGAGTCGGCTGCACGCTGACCCGTGTCGTTTAGCAAGGTGTAGCCGACTGATGCAGCTCACGAAATCGGGCCCGCGCGGGCCGTTGCAGACATGAACGAGGCGTGGCGGCAGCATCGCTTCCTTTTGGTCCAATATTAAGTCCATGTTAACCCTCTGGCAAGAGGGGCTTCGCGGGTGGTTTCCATCGCGGGGCGGTCGAACCCAGGCATTGCAACGGAAGGTCGAGAGCGAAAGGGGGTATGCGTGTTTCTCGGTCGAGCAGATCCAGAACGGAACGGTCGGGCCTGCCATACCGGCCAGCCCATCGGGGACCAGTCCCGTTCTCAACGTCGTGTCACTGCCTGATTCTCACGAACTTGTCGGAACCCTCAGCCCGGTCGCTATCCCTACTGCGGCGTCTCACAGCCGGACTCAGCTGATGCGCGAACCCAGCAGAAATTTGTGACTTGTGCACCGAATCCGTACGAGTTAGGCATGCCGTATGACCGAGAATCCGGGAACCCACACGGTACAACTGGCGACACGGTGATGCTCCACCCTCAAGGGGTCTCGAAGTTCAAAATCCTCAGTATCGATGAGGATGGCCATGCACTCATCGAGTCCTTACTGGACAGCCCAGGAAAATACGCCTTCAGCGTCGCGGTGAAGTTTCTCGTCCCGGCGCAGTCCTGATTCGCTGTCGGAGTGAGGATCTACTCTGACAACCGCGACGAGCAACAGGTCGCCACTCACTGCCCAGACCGGTGATCTGATCACCGGTCCTGATCTGCGGTGTTCCGCGGATTGGCAGGTGCGTGGCGGCCTGTTTCTCTTTGCGATCTGGGGTGAATCCGCCATCACTCGGCCTGCACCTACGGGCCCACTCGATTGGGTAGCTGTACCGATCCGCCTCCGGCGGTCGATACACAGCGCAGGAGGGGGTGCGCTTCCATTCAACTGAGCCCGTTTCCGACCAAGGAGTTCGTCATGTTAGACCTGGGATTCTTCTCTGCCTTCCCTGAGTTCACCAATGCCCTCGTGGCCATATCAATGTGGTGGCATTCGCTTCCATTCACCTAACCCCGGAGGTGATGACGGTGATTCCGATCCCCCCGTATGGGTTGGGTGGCAGCTGGATGGTGTGGACACCGTGGCTGGTGCCCATCGTTCTCTGGTGGAACTCCTGGCACTGACCCAATACCTATCGTCCGCCGCCGGCGACGCGCTGTCCTGAGCCTTCTACCTGCGTAGCTCCCAGGTCACGGGCACAATCGGGCGTATGCGGCTGATCGCGCCCATGCTGGCCACGGCCGGCGCACTCCCGGACGACACGGCGGAACGTCCGTGGAGTTTCGAGATGAAGTACGACGGGTGCAGGTGCTTGGCGTCCGTCGGTGGCGGCCGCGAGCCGGTGCTGTGGACCCGTGCCATGAACGTGGTGACACCCTCGTATCCCGAGATCGCCGAGGCCTTGACGGCGGCGTTCGGCGGCCGCGGGCGCATCGTTCTCGACGGGGAGCTAGTCGTACTTGATCAGGGCCGGCCCTCGTTCGGACTGCTTCAGCGCAGGATGGGGGTTGCTCATGCGACGAAGCCGCTGCAACGACGAATACCGGTGACATTCTTACCCTTTGACGTCCTGGAGCTCGACCACCTGGACCTCATGAGCGCGTCGTACCTGGATCGGCGGGCGGAGCTGACCGAGCTGGATTCGATCATCCAGGACGTCGGCGGCCTGCCCATCACCGTCCCTCCGCACTGGGAAAATCAGAGCAGCAAAATCATACTGAATGCGGCGAAAAGTGCTGGTATGGAAGGCATTTTGGCCAAGAGGTCGACGTCAATCTACCTGCCGGGCCAGCGGAGCCGATCGTGGATCAAACATGCAATCCGCACTCGCAGTTCGGTTTTGGTGATCGGCTTCGTCGGCTCGAGCCGATCGGTCGCTGCGCTGATCCTCGGAGCCTACGACGCCGAGAATAGATTAGTCCAGGTCGGTTCCGTTTCTGCCGGACTCACGGTGCCGATGCGCCGACAGCTCCGGGAGGACTTCCGGCCGCTGGAACGCCCTAGCAGCCCTCTCACGGACCCCTCAGCGGCCGCGGAGGCCTTCCCTGGGGTTCAGTGGCTGAATCCTCGGCTGGTCGTGGACGTCGCCTACAGGGCGCACACGGCGGGTGGGCTCCGGCACCCCTCGCTGAAAGGCCGGCGTTTCGACATCGATTTTCAATCGGTTCGTGTGGAGGATCTGTAGACCGGCCAGAGGTAAGCCGCCGACACCTTCCCCGGCGTCAGCGGCTCCTCATCCCCGACGTCGAGAACGCTACGCAATGTAGGTCTTACCCGGCTCGGGGGTGACAGTGACGCCATATCGCCTCTCGGCAAGTGGTCGCTCGCAGCGACTTTTCCGGTGTGGTACCCGGGGTATTGAGCGCCACCGTCAGCCTCTTCAACAGCGGACTATTCGGTGGTATTCCTGCGGGTATGCCCCTGCAAGCCCGCACAGGCCCCGTGGTGGTGATTGGTTCACACGCCCCCGCCGCCAGGATGGCGCCGTAGTTCCTCGATCGTCTGCTCGGCGGCGCGCAGCGCGGTAGTTAGGGCATCGACGCGCTCGGAAGCTGATTGCCGAGCCTCGGCCAGTTGTGCGGCATGATCGGCGCGCGCTTGTTCACGGTCCGTGCGGACCTCGGTGCGCAGGTCGGCGAGTTCGCCACGAAGTCGGTCCACGTCCTCGCGGGCCTCCTGCGCGGATGTTTGCGCCGCAGCGGTCTGCGTTTCGGCGCGGGTCTGTGCGACCTGAGCTTCGGCGGCAGCTTCTTGCGCCGCGTCAACCTGTTGGGCAGCGGAGGCTTTCACCTCCGCGATCTCGGTGGCGGTACGGCCGCGGATCTCCTCGATCGTCTTCCGCGCCTCTTCCTGGGCAGCGCCGATTCGGCGTGATGCGTCGTTCTCTGCGGCCGCGATCTTCTCTGCCGAATCAGCCTGGATGCGCTCGAGTTCCGCGCGTGCCTCACGTTCGCGGGACGCCGCGTCCTCCACGGCTGCGGCGGCCTCGGTCTGGATCCGCGCCAGCTCCGCGTATGCGTCCTCCGCGGCCGCGTCGGCTTCCTCACGTGCCTGCTGATGTTCGGTCGCGCGGGCCTCGGCCTCACGGCGGCGACGTTCCTCGTCGCCCCGCAACCGGTCGGCTTCGGCCACTTTCGCGAGCGCCTCGGCGTGGGCCTGGTCGACCTCGGCCGCGGCCGCCTCGACGTCGGTCACCGAGGTGACCGACTCGGTCACGGCCTCGAGGAAACCGCGGAGCTCCTCAAGACGGCGGGGCAGCTCCTCGAGCTGCACACCGAGGGTGGCCCGTGCCATCGACACCGGGGCCGTCACCCCGCCGTCTCCGGCCGCTCCCGGGGGCTCGGCGGGCTTGGCCGGTCCCGCGCCGACGGTCGCGAGGCGCCGGCGCTCCTTCCACGCGTTGCCCTTGTTGTGCACCGGGCCACCGGGATCAGCTTGTCCGCAGTACTTCGACGGCCGTCCCGTCTTCGGGTCGTCGAGGCTGGGCCGGGTGCATCCACCGGGGAACTCGCACATTCTTCGGCGATCACCCCCGGCCGCGGTGTCGTCGGTCGTCATGGTTCCAACCTTACAGGTTTAGTCGCTTACGTGTCTATAGTTTCGTTTAGTTACGTAGCTTTCGTCAATATTGTGGAACTAAAGATACTCAACCTCCGCCACATCGGAATGAGAAACCAACATCCGGTGTCGGTTCTCAGTGTCGCTTCGCATCAGATCTGTTCTCCAGAATCCGTATGTCTCATTGAGACATACGGATTCTGGCGCCGAGGCTGGTCATCGACGGATCTGCCGCGCGGTCGGACCGCTGCCTCGACAGGCCCGTGAGACGTCGCCTCCCGGCTGGATGGACTTGCCATCAGGGCGTGGCCGCGGTGAGGGCCGAGGGCGACGAGTTGACCGCGGTGTCGAGGCCTGGGCCCAGCAGTGTGCCGCCCTGGTGCAGGGCCGCGATCGCAGCGGCGTCGAGTCGATGGGACCGTTGGCATCCGCGAGTTTTGGCGGCGAGGAAGGTGGCGAGTTCGTCGCTCTTCCATCGCAGGCGGCGACGCGGGTGTCGCATCCGGACTGATCCGGTGCAGCCCCTTTGGTGATGGCGCGGCTGAAGTGGCGATGAGACAGATTTCAACCATGAAGAGAAGAAGTGGCGAATTCTCAGCCGAAGTGGCGAGACGGTGGCGAGCACCGGCTCAACTTTGGCGGACGGCTGGTCCAGCGGCATTTGTCCGGTCGAGGGGGCCGCAGTTCCTCCCGAAAATCACCAGATCGCGTGAGACGGAGTGAGCAGCGAGCAGGAGTGGCGCAGGTGGCGAACCGCAGGTCAGCGGTTACTCCATTCGCCGGATCATTCAAGAACCGACACTCAGCCCCCACATTGGGAAGCCCCCCACTCAGAACTCGGAAGGCCCACCAGAGCGAACAGCTCGCCATCTGGTGACCACGCCCGCGCGAGTGAATTTGACGAAACCGAGCTGAGTCGACCGCCATGCCTTCAGAAGGTGCGCGACACCACACCCCGGACAGTCGTAAAGCGCGCATCTTATGTCGTAAAGTTAAGTCCTGCGCCGCAATGGTGCGATAAAACAGAAGATAGAGGGGCAAGCTTCGTGTCAGAAATGAAGCCTTCAGAGTGGTCGCGGGAACGATTCGGTGATGCTGCTGAGGAGTTCCTGCATGCCATTCCGCTCGCGATTCACCGTGCTCACCAGCAATCTCTCGCCGCTCACATCGCCGGTGAACTCAGCACGAACGATGCATATGGAAATACCCTCAAGGCCGCTCAGCACGAGCAGCTGACCGCGTGTACCGCACACATTCCCGGCGTGACCACACGTAAGCCGGCTGAGGTGACCAGCAGGTTCGACCTTGTCGTGTTCGACGAGACAGCGGTTGTGCTTTACCCATGGCGCTACGCGGTGGATGGGTGGACCCGCCGTGAGGGCGTGAAGCTTCCCAAACCGCTGTCCGATCTGCGGCGGTCGCTGTTGACTCTTGCAACTCCGAACGCCGAAGCTCAGTTGTCCTTCGATCAAGTTGATGACGATCCGCAGGACTTCGCTGACGAGCAGGCTGCATTCGATCAGCTCGCCGGGTTCGGCCGGGTGGTGACGATCGGATATGCAAGCAACCCGTCGGGCCTGTTCGACCTGGGTCTTGCTGAAGTCGTACTCGCCGATGAGGAGACCGGTGCCGTCGTATGGCGTCACTGGGAGCCCTTGAATGGAACCTGGGAGTCGCTGGAACTGCGCCCCTCCCTTGTACAGCAATCGGTCCCCGTCACCGGTGGTGTTCGGTTCGACGATGCACCACTCGATGACCTCGTGCTTGCTCCACGAACAGCGGAACCGTTGCACGCGGTAGACGAAGAGCTGGAACCGAAGACCGGGAGTGATGACGTGTGAATCCTCGACCCCGCGTGCGCGGGCAACTCTCCCTTCTCGACGATTCGTCCTCCGTGTCCGGTCAACACGGCGATCGACAGCAGTTGGCGGCGATTGCTGCTGGCTTCGACCCCGCCCGATTGACTCAAGCTCGTCGGCTCGCCGGTCTCACCAAGAAGGCAGTCGCCGAGGAACTCGGTGTGTCCCCGGTTGCGGTAAGTCAATGGGAGGCAGGCACGACGACACCACGGCCAGACAACATCGGCCACCTCGCCGAAGTCCTCGACGTGATTCCATCGTTCTTCGCAGCCGGCCGCCCCTACGCACGACTGGATGGTTCGTCCGCGCACTTCCGGAGCCTGCGCCGGACCCCTGCCACCCAGCGTGACAAGGCAATCGCGTACACCGAACAGGTCTGGGAACTGGCACACGCACTCGAGAAGCGGGTACAGCTGCCCCCCGTGGATCTGCCAACCCTGTCTGCCGACGTTCTCGTTGACGACCCAGGCGCCCCCGAAGCGGCGGCTCGATTACTACGGGAGCACTGGGGGCTGCAGACCGGACCGATCGCTCACCTGGTGCGCACCATGGAGACACACGGCCTCATCGTGACGCTTTCACCGTTTGCCGGCGCAGCTACCGCAACCGTCGATGCCTTCTCCACCTCTCATCTCGATCGCCCGGTCGTCGTGCTCACCCCTGACCGCGCCAACGACATCTACCGGCACCGTTTCACCGCCGCGCACGAGCTCGGCCATCTCGTGATGCATGGCGAACTGGCGACCGGAGATCCACAGCAGGAAAAGGAAGCCGACCGATTCGCCGCGGAGCTACTTACTCCCTCCGCGCAGATCACCCCGCTCCTACCGCCCCGACTCGACCTCAATGCCCTCGAACAACTCGGCAAGGGATGGGGTGTATCGGTTGACTCGTTGATCTACCGGTGTCGCGAGGTGGGGGCCGTCAGCGACGCCGCCTACCGCCGCGCCTATCAACGCCTCAACCAACTCCGCAAACTCAACCTCTTCCGTCCTGAACCAGTCGACGGGTACCCCGGGGAAATCCCCGTCCTCCTCACCCGGGCGTTCGAGCTCGCCGAAGCCAACGGACTCAGTCTCAGGGACCTTGCCGCGGAACTGTCCTTCAAATTGCCCCGCCTCCGCCTACTCCTCGGTGAGCCCAACACCCGCCCAGAACTCCATCTGATCAGTACATGACCCAGGAGCAACCCACCGAGCAACGAACCTGCGTGTCCGCTATGACTGACTCGTGCCGCCGCGCTAAATGCCGGTAAGCGAGGGTTACCTCGACTTGTATGGTGACACGCGCTGACCTGAGGTTTCCTTCAGAAAAATCGGTTATAGGAACCCGAGATACAGGAAAGCCCCAGGTCAGCGATAAAGCTGAATACTGGGGCTTCCAAATCTGAGCCGAGGCGACTTGGCGAACCAGCGGTCATCAACGGCTTACGATGCAGTGATTGTATCGGCGAGGGAGGACTCTTGGCAACCAGCGGGGATGCTTGGGTGGAGCAGTGGCTGAGCAGCGACAGATTTGCGCTCTACGTGCGAAAATCCGGAAACGATCGCACGCGTGCGTTGGAATTGTACGAGTGGAACGCCAAACTCAGCGCCGCCTTTCTCCATGACCTGAACCACTTCGAGGTCGCCCTCCGCAACGCCTACGACCGGCTGCTTGTTGCCGCAACCCTTCCCGGGGACAAGCACTGGACGGACAGATCGACAACGCAACACCTCTTCCCCCCGCACGTGCGCGTCAATCAGAGAACTGGGAAGAGTACAGACGCGAATCGAACCCCACGAGACATGATCGGCAAGGCGCGAAGTGCTGCAGGATCGGCCAACCCGGGAAAGATCGTCGCCGAGTTGATGTTCGGCTTCTGGACCTACATGACCTCCGATCTCCACGAGAAGACTCTCTGGGTTCCCCACCTCCACAAGGCATTTCCTGCGCACACAGACCGGAACAAGATCCACGACACCCTCGGCGACCTGCGTGACTTCCGGAATCGAGTCGCCCACCACGAACCGATCCTCCAAGCCCCCGAGAACCGCCGTCGCCAGTTAGTCCGTGCTATGCGTCTCGTTTGCCCAGACGCGATCGACCACTTCAACACCCACAGTGAAGTGTCGGCCATCCTCGCCAAGCGTCCTTGAGTCACCTTGACGTCGGTCCGGTCACGGGCGGTCGTCCGTGGTCGATGACGAGAAGTCCCGCACCACTGTCAGTCACGCAAATGACAGTGAGGGCGAGCGGAGGAATGAGGTAGACCTGCCTGCGCATCTTCCCGTGCCGCGAAAGTGATCGACTGGCACAAGTCCTTCCTGTGGACCGGCGTTCGGCCTTGCCGACCGACCAGGCAGGATTATCGGATGAGTACCACGGTTCCGTGCGTGCGATCTGCGAAAAGGAGTGTTCAGTGGCGTCGGTTCACGAGGTGATCGAAGCGTTCCGCGCTGCGCCATCCAACTCGGAGCGGGGCACCAAGTTCGAGCAATTGATGGTCCGCTACTTCGAGCTCGACCCGATGCTCTCGCAGCAGTACGACCAGGTGTGGCGGTGGATCGACTGGCCCGGTCGCGGCGGCAAGCCCGACACCGGCATCGATCTTGTGGCCCGCGAACGTGACACCGGTGAATACACGGCCATCCAGTGCAAGTTCTACGAACCCACCCACACCCTCGCCAAGGCGGACATCGACTCGTTCTTCACCGCCTCGGGGAAGAAGCCGTTCACCAACCGCGTGATCATCTCCACCACCGACCGGTGGGGCCGCAACGCCGAGGACGCGCTCGAGGACCAGACCACGCCGGTTCAACGGATCGGGCTGGCCGAAATCGCCGAATCCCCGATCGACTGGAACATCGCCTGGCCCCAAGGTGAGCTCCATGTCGACCTGGCGGAGGCGAAGCGGCACGATCCGCGCCTGCACCAGCAGGACGCCATCGACGCGGTGTTCGCCGGGTTCGAGGCCGGCAACGACCGCGGCAAACTGATCATGGCCTGCGGCACCGGGAAGACCTTCACCGCCCTGAAGATCGCCGAACGCACCGCCACGGAGAACGGCGGGAGTGCCCGGATCCTGTTCGCGGTCCCGTCGATCTCCCTGTTGTCGCAGACGCTACGGGAGTGGACCGCGCAGACCCAGCTGGATCTGCGGGCGTTCGCGGTGTGCTCGGACACCAAGGTCTCCCGCTCGGCCGAGGACATGGGCATCCATGATGTCGCGATCCCGGTCACCACCGACCCGGTCAAGCTCGCCGCTGAGATGGGGCACCGCAAACGGGCCAAGGGCCTGACGGTCGTGTTCACCACCTACCAGTCCCTCCCCGTGGTTGCCGCCGCGCAGAAGAACGGGGTGGACCGGTTCGACCTGGTGATCTGTGACGAGGCGCACCGCACCACCGGCGTGACCCTGTTCGGGGAGGACGAGTCGAACTTCGTCCGCGTCCACGACGCCGACTACCTGCAGTCGGACCGCCGGCTCTACATGACCGCAACGCCGCGGCTGTTCGACGACAAGGTCAAGGATCAGGCCGAGGAGCACTCCGCCGAACTGACCTCGATGGACGACGAGACCATCTATGGTCCCGAGTTCCACCGCCTCTCGTTCGGTGACGCGGTCGGGCGCGGGCTGCTCACCGACTACAAGGTGATCGTGCTGACTGTCGACGAGGAGCTGATCGCCTCGCCGATGCAGGCCCAGCTCGCCGGCGATTTCAGCGAGCTGCGCCTCGACGACGCCTCCAAGATCGTTGGCTGCTGGAACGGGCTCGCCAAACGGGCCGGCCGCACCCCCGACGGCACCGGCTTCGCCCCCGGCGAAGCCCCGATGCGCCGGGGGGTGGCGTTCGCCAAGGACATCGCCGCCTCCAAGCAGGTCGCCGAGGTGTTCCCCGCCGTCGTCGATGCCTACCGGGAGCTGCTCGGGGACACCGAGAACGACGGGCAGAGCGTGGATGGCACCAACCTCGACCTGAGCTGCGCGGTGCGGCATGTAGACGGCACCTTCAACGCCCTGCAGCGCAACGCCGAGTTGGCGTGGCTCAAAGCCCCGGTGCCTGAAGGTGAATGCCGGATCCTCACCAACGCACGTTGCCTCTCCGAAGGCGTGGACGTGCCCGCTCTCGATGCGGTGATGTTCCTCAATCCCCGCAACTCCGTGGTCGACGTCGTCCAGTCCGTCGGACGGGTGATGCGCAAGGCCGACAACAAGGACTACGGCTACATCATCCTCCCCGTGGCCGTACCCGCCGGCGTGTCCCCGTCGCAGGCACTGTCGGACAACCGCAGATTCAAAGTCGTGTGGCAGGTCCTCAACGCCCTGCGTGCACACGACGACCGGTTCAACGCGATGGTCAACTCCATCGCACTGAATGCGAAGTCCGACACCAAGACGGGCAAGGGCAACGACCGGCTGATGGGCGGCCACATCGGCCCCACCCGGGACAGCGACGAATCCGTCGACAACAGCGGTACCGGCACTACCGGCTCGAATGGCACCGCCACCGACGCCGCGCCAGATTCCGGTCCTGCTGGTGGGCAGATGGCCCAGCAGATGGCGCTGTTCTCGCTCTCGGAGTGGCAGGAAGCGATCGTCGCGAAGATCGTCGACAAGGTCGGCACCCGCGCCTACTGGGAGGACTGGGCAACAGATGTCGCCGACATCGCCGCCGCCCAGATCACCCGCATCCGCGCCCTCCTCGACGGCGCAGACGCCGAGGTCGCCGCGGCGTTCGAACGGTTCCTCCAAGGCCTGCAGGACAACCTCAACGACTCGATCACCGAAGCGGATGCGATCAGCATGTTGTCGCAGCATCTGATCACCAAGCCGGTGTTCGACGCCCTGTTCGCTGGCCACGACTTCGCCTCCCACAACCCGGTCTCCCGCGTAATGCAGACCATGCTCGACACGCTCGGGGACTCCGGCCTCGAAGCCGAAACCGCCAAGCTCGACGGCTTTTACGATTCGGTGCGGGTGCGGGCCGCGGAGGTCACCACCGCGGACGGCAAGCAGCAGGTGATCGCCGACCTGTACGAGAAGTTCTTCCGGATCGGCTTCCGCAAGCAGTCCGAAGCGTTGGGCATCGTCTACACTCCCGTCGAGGTTGTCGATTTCATCCTCCGCGCCGCCGACCAGGCTTCCCGGGATGCGTTCGGTCGCGGTCTGACCGACGAAGGCGTGCACATCCTGGATCCGTTCACCGGCACCGGTACGTTCATGACCCGCCTGCTGCAATCCGGACTCATCGACCCGACCGATCTGAAGCGCAAGTACGCCGATGAGTTGCACGCCAACGAGATCATGCTCCTGGCTTACTACATCGCGGCGGTGAACATCGAGTCCACCTACCACGCCCTCATCGGCAGTGAAGATGCGGCGGAGTACACGCCGTTCGAGGGGATCGTGCTCGCCGACACCTTCCAGATCACCGAGAACGGCGACAGCCTCGATGCGGTGATGTTCCCGCAGAACAACGACCGTATCGTCCGCCAGAACACCATCCCCATCAACGTGGTCATCGGCAACCCGCCCTACTCGGTCGGGCAGACCTCCGCGAACGACCTCAACGCGAACATCTCCTACCCGACTCTGGATGGCAGGATCGCCGCCACCTACGCAAAGCTCTCTACGGCGACGAGTCAGCGAACCCTGTACGACTCTTACCTGCGGGCGTTTCGATGGGCCACCGACAGGATCGGCGATTCCGGCGTCGTTGCGTTCGTCTCCAACGGCGGGTGGATCGATAGCAACACCTCCGACGGCATCCGCCTCTCGCTGGCCGACGAATACTCCCGCATCTACGTCTACAACCTGCGCGGCAACCAACGCACCGCTGGCGAACTCTCCCGCAAGGAAGGCGGCAAGGTCTTTGGCGCCGGCAGCCGCAACACCGTCGCCATCCTCATCGGCGTCAAGAACCCCGACCACACCGGAGACTGTGAGATCTTCTACCGCGACATCGGCGACTACCTCACTCGTGAGGAGAAACTCGCCATCGTCGCCGGGGGTGATCTAGGGACCGTCGACTGGCAGGCTGCGACCCCGAATGCACACGGTGATTGGATCAACCATCGGAGCGACGAGTTCGAGATTTGGCCGGCCATCGGAAGCCGGTCCGTGCAGGACGACGTTGCAGTGTTCTCGCGCTACTCGCTCGGTGTGGGGACAAATCGAGATGCGTGGGTGGTGGGATACTCGCGCCGGGTAGTCGAAGCCAACGTTCGCCACCTAATTGCGAGCTACAACGCCGAGATTGCCCCATTCGCCGAGTACTGTGCCGGCCGGGGAATTACCCGGCCAACCGAATCGACCGTAGGTGCTTTCCTCGCAATTCGTCCCGATGCAGCAAATCCAACGAAGATCAAGTGGTCTCGCAAGCTACGTACATCGCTGGCAAAGGGCGTCGCGTTGTCCTTCGACGCTGCCAGTCTCACACGGTCGCAGTATCGACCAATGAACGGCCAACACACCTACTTTGATGCGCAGCTGAACGAGGAACGGTTTCAGATACCGAAGTTGTTCCCGACGCCGCATCATCGGAACTTCGGGATCGCTGCAATTGGCCCGCGGCAGGCTGCCGACTTCGCAGCCATCGTGACAGCTGCAGTCCCCGATATGAACATGTTCACTTACCCTGCGCAGTTCTTTCCTCGGTGGACGTACGAGAAGGCGGGATCCCCTGACGGTGAACTAGACTTCCGGACGGACAATCCTGCGTCGGAGACTGACGAGTACGGATACCGACGCATCGACAACATCACCGACGGGATCCTCGCTCTCTACCGCGGCGCGGTCGGCGACCAGGTCACGAAGGATGACATCTTCTACTACGTCTACGGACTGCTCCACGACCCCGCCTACCGCGAAACCTACGCCGCGGATCTGAAGAAGATGCTCCCGCACATCCCGACGCCCGAGTCTCGGGACCGGTTCGAGCAGCTGGTCGCTGCCGGCGGGAAGCTGGCAGACCTGCACGTGAACTACGAGACCGTGGAGCCGTACGACCTCGATGTACAGCTGAAGAAGGGCGCCTCAGCGCAAGATCGTGAGACGTGGCGGGTGTCGAAGATGAAGTGGAGCAAGAAGAAGGACCCCGAGACGGGGAAGAACGTCGACGACCGCACCACCATCGTCTACAACCCGACGGTCACTATCGCGGGCATTCCTGAGGATGCCGAGCGGTACATGCTCGGCTCACGGTCGGCGTTGGCGTGGATCATCGACCGTTACCAGGTCAAGACCGACAAGGCGTCCGGGATCGTCAACGACCCCAACGACTGGTGCGACGAACACGACAACCCGCGCTACATAGTGGAATTGATCCAACGAGTAGCCGCCGTAAGCGTCGAGACCATGAAAGTCGTCGACTCCCTGAACGGCGGCGACTGAAGTCCCTGATCGACAGCATCACTACATCAGCGAATCCGAGACGACGCTGGGCGAACATCTGCCGGACAGCGGTGAATTCGTGCTCGAATCGCGTGACCGGTTCCGCACCCACTGCTGCCAAGCACCAGCTGTAATGCAGTTTCAGCGGGTCACTGTCGCATACCGCCACACCGGTGGCGCCCCCCAAGGTCAGCGCCTGTGTCCACCTCGACGACGTGACGTGAGCGTCCACTCGAAACGATCTATCCGTCGCGGGCGGACCGGATTGCGTTCTCGAGTGCGACGGTAATGCGTCCGCCTTTCCTCCGGTATCCCAGTTCCTCCATGGCAGTGCGTACCAGTGCGTCCTCGGTGCGTAGCAGTCCGTCGCTCTTGATCCATTTAATGAGTGCGACCAGGTCGCTTTGGGTGTACTCGGTGATCGGGACGCCTGGGTAGATGGCGGGTTTGATTCCGGTTCTACTGGCGCTAAGGAAAGGATCGGGCATCGGCTCGGACTCGGGGGGTGCCGGTTCCGGGGTGTGGCGCGGGCGCTGATGGGAGTCGCTGTCCTTGACTGCTATCTGGTAAGCGGTCAGGGCTTTGGCGACTTCGGTGTCGGGATCACGGAACCAGTCCGTGGACCAGATTCGGTGGAAGCGCCAACCCAGCCGTTCTAGGTGTTCTTGCCGCAGACGGTCACGGTCGCGCGCGGTGTGCGATGAGTGGTAGCTGGCGCCGTCGGCCTCGATGGCCAGCACCATCCGCCCGCGCTGCTCGGGGTGTTGGGCGGCGAAGTCGATGCGGTAGCCGCCCACCCCATACTGGGCCGTCAACGGGATGCCGGCGCGGGTGAGGCGGTCACGGACGTCGATCTCGAAGGGGTTTAGAGCGGGGGGAACCGGGGTCGAGGAGCCGAGATCTTTGCCGCCGGATTCCATGAAGGCGAGGTACTCGCGGAGAAGCTGGGCTCCACGGGCATGCAGCCGGTTCGGGTCCAGGTCCGTCGAACCGAACGAACTGACCAGCGTCATCCGCCGTTTGGCACGGCTGACGGCGACATTGAGTCGTCGCTCGCCGCCGTCGTTGTTGAGCGGCCCAAAGCGGTAGACCATGCGTCCGTCGGCGCTCTTGCCGTAGCCAATGGACAGGATGATGGCGTCTCGTTCATCGCCCTGCACCCGCTCGAGGTTCTTGACAAAGAATCGTTCATCCCGGCTTTCGAGGAAGAACTCGTTCAGCTCGGGTCTTCCACCGAGCTTGGCACGCAGGGCCGCTTCGATGCGGTCGGCGTGCTTGAGGCCCATCGTGATTACACCCAACGATTCGTCGGGCCGGTCCT
This sequence comes from Rhodococcus sp. 4CII, assembly GCF_014256275.1. Classification (NCBI taxonomy): domain Bacteria; kingdom Bacillati; phylum Actinomycetota; class Actinomycetes; order Mycobacteriales; family Nocardiaceae; genus Rhodococcus; species Rhodococcus sp. 4CII. The sequence goes on along the minus strand of NZ_JACCFE010000006.1, from coordinate 30,050 downwards.
GCGCGTGCTGGAGAACCAGCGCGACGACCGTGTCAACCTCGGCGGCGGTGGACTCCTCCGTAGCGACAGGATCCGCGATGAAGGGCACCTGGACGTGTTGCAGAACACCCTCGGTGTGTGAGCCGGGGAACGTCGTCAACGACCTGTCATAGATGTGGGCGTTGCTGAAGGCGATGAGACGTTCGTCCTGGCTGCGGTAGTGCCAGGCAAGGCCTCGGAACGGCACGATCGCGGTCAACGCGTCGAGGACCGACTCGTAACCGGACGTGAGGGCGACGGTGTCGGAATCAGTTTCCGGCTGATCGTCGTCGGTGGACGCAGCCCCGAAGAAGTTGGTGGGGGGAAGCTGTCGCTCGTCGCCGGCGACCGCGATTCGTTTGCCCCGAACGATGGCGGGAATTGCGTCGGCGGGCGGGATCTGGCTTGCCTCATCGAAGATCACCACGTCGAAGAGTTGCTGCAGGGGCAGCACTTGGCTGACGACGAGCGGTGACATCGCCCAGCAGGGTTTGAGGGCCATGAGCACATCGGGGGCTCCGGCAAGTAGCTCACGCATCGACCGGTGCCGAGTCTTCTTTCCCGCCTCGGCCCGCAGCAGTGTCGTTTGGTCAGGATACGCATCGAGCACCCGGAACAGTGTCTCGGAGCAGGCGCGTTGCACCCGAGCGGAGGTCGTGCGGATATGCCGGGTATCCGCCTGCTGGAACGCCGTCACCGTGCGAGTCATGGTCGAGCCCTGGAAGGCGCCATAGGTGGGATCTGTGAAGGAAATTTCATCGAGTATCGACTGCAACCAAGCTCTGTCGAGTAACTCAGCGACGTGATCGGCATTGATGCGGAGGCGGCGGCACTCGTCGAGGAATGAGCCCAGGCCCGCGCCGTGCAGCCGGGTTTCGAGGTGGTGGCGGCGTGGCAGCCGGTGCAGTGTGGCCTGATCCGCGATGAGGTCGTCGACCAGACGTGACAGCTGCACCATGCTCAGCGTCTCGAGGTCGACGGGCTGGTTGAGGTGGGACGTCAACGCCGCCAGATTGTTTGTGAGCTGCTCGAACGCGCCATGTACTGCGGGAAGATCGGCAGGCAATCGCGGACCGCGCCCGTCTCTGCAGGCCTCACGCCACTGCACAACGACCATTTGGACGGCCACCAGCTTCGTGTGCAGATCGGCGGTCGTGGGAGTTCCCGCGTGCCAGTAGATGCGTGCCTGCTTGCGGAGCCGACGGCGCTCACCCCAGCCGAGAGTGACCGCGTGTTGCTTGCGCCACCCGCGGCTTGCGGTGGCGGCGATGAGCGGGGAAAGATCCTGTTCGAACACCTCGGGGGTGAAGGACTTGAGAATGTCGGCCACACCGTCGAGCAGCCGTAAGAGATCGGGCCAGTTGCTCACAGTCTGGGGTTCCGCAAGACCGGTCTCACCGACTATCGCGGTCAGCGTGTTCGCGGCACGAGGGAGGGTGTGGCCGCTGAGCTGGGTGACACAGTCGAGGGCCACGCGCACCTGCTCGGGCGTGGTGATCGGCGCGCCGTTCCACGGACCTTCCGACCGCGTCAGTCCGCCGAGCTCGGCGTACTCGACGACCTCATCCCTAGCGGTGCCGATGAACGTCTCAGTTGCTCGCTGCAAATCCGCGCCGCGGAACCTGAAGTCGATGTTCTAGCGCGGCAGACCGAGCAACCTCGCCTGTAGGTCGAAAACGCTGATATCCCACGGCGCCCGGCGTTGATGCAGGCAGCGGGTGTGTGCGAGCACCCGCTCGCGGTTCGTTGCCAGATCGCGGTGCTGGTCAGCGAGGTTGGTCGGCGGCGTCTGGCTTGCACGGTCGAGCGTTGCAGCCAGATCCTGGGCGACCTTGCGGCGGTTCGGAGATCCATCGTGCAGGTCCATCACCAGACCGCCGAGGTCAACCCGCTGCAGCCGCGACAGTACGGCGTCGATCGCCGCACGCTTCTCAGCAACGAATAGCACCCGGTATCCACGTGCGATGAGCGTCGCCACCAGGTTAGTAATGGTCTGGCTCTTGCCGGTGCCCGGCGGTCCCTTGATGACAAGGTTCTTCCCGGCGACGACCGCGTTGACGGCGTAGTTCTGGGACGAGTCGGCATCGGCGACAAGGAACTCATCCTGCGGCGGCGTGTGATCGGGCAGCGACTCGTCCATCGATGCCCCGCCGTCACCACGGATTGCTTGCTGTGCGACCCGGTCGCCAGCCAGCGCGGCAACAACGTCGTGCGCCTCGAGCAGGTCCACACCTTTTTGCAGGTCGTTCACCATCGGAAGCTTGGCGTAGGTGAACGTCCCGATGACCATCTGGTTCTCGATCGCGAAGCCCGCCACCTGGCCGGCCTGCTTGCACAGCCGCTCGAATACCGGTTGCGTGTCAAGAGGTGCCGACGGTTGGATCAACTCGACCAGATCCTGACCGTCGATGTCGATACCGAACTCGTCGGACAGTCGATGCAACAACACCGGGTTGATCTCGACCTTCGTCATTGAGCGTCAGATCGAAGTCGTCCTCGGTTGCAGACCGAGGCTTGATCACGATCTGCCGCAGAATCACAGGCGCCGCTGGTTTTGCAGCTCCGCGCTGCGTTTCCGGCTCGTGCCAGGTCGCCATGCCCGAGGTGAGGTAGCCGGCGTTGATGCCACGTTCTTCGTGGAGCTCCCTGATCTTTTTGTGGATCGTCCGCAGGCGCTTCAGGACCTCCAGTCGCCTGGTCTCGTCCGGGTACAACGCTGACATCTGTACCGCGCGCCCGGCCAACAACGCCGTCAGTGGCTCGGGACGGGCATCGCCGAGATCCAGTGTTCCGGCCTTAAGGTCCCGGTAATACAGCAGTGTGTTGCGTTTGCCGACGTCGATCAAGTCCTTGCGCCACTGCTCAATCGCCGCGGCGACCAACCGTGAACGTGCCCCGACACCACTCTCTTCTGCCATCGCTCGTCCCTCTGGTTCGCCTCGACCGTCCTGCCGTGGAACCAGTCGAGACCACCCGGGTGAGAACTCGGCCATCAGGACCCGCGCACAAGGCGAAAGTTCTGTAGCCGGGGGGTTGCTCGACTGTTCGGCATGGCGATCATTGTGACATTGGCAGGTTCGGATGTACGCCACGACATCGGGCATGGGGTCGCCGCAAATCAATCACACCTCGAATTGCTGAATTGCAGCCTCGGGCTGCCCAGTTCAATGTCATTCAATCGAATGTCATTTGAACGAATGACATTCGAAGGTGATGCCAAACGGCGGTACAGTGTCGCCGCTCAGGCTGTCAGTCACACCGCTTATGCTGCGAAAATGCGCTTAGTCGCCCGGATCGAAATGAGCAAAGGAACGAGGGACCATGGTTGCGGAGTCCACCCCCGACTCGGAAGGAACTGAGTCTCGGCCCGAGGAAGAGACTACGGGGGTGATGAAGCTCTTCGACTCATCTCTCGTCTCGGCGGGCAAGTTGGTGGAGAGCCGCGTCCTCAGGCTTCGAGACCGGCACCCGAACGCAACTGACATGCAATTGGTCAAAAAACTGGAGACCAGCTTCCTTTCCAGCGTGACTGCATCAGGAGCGGCCACCGGTGGGGCTGCCGCAGTCCCCGGTGTCGGCACTGTCGCAGTCGTGGCGTCTGTGGGCGTTGACACCTCCTGGTTCATGACGGCAGCCGCGGCGCATGTGCTGTCGGTGCTACGCGTCCACGGAATCGAGATCACTGACCTCGAACACCAAAAGGCAGTCGTCCTGACCGTCCTTGCTGGCGGCGGAGGCTCGACCTTTATGGGCAAAGCAGCAGGGCGCACAGGCGCCCACCTCGGAAAGCTGCTCACTAAGTCGGTCCCTCTAACCACCATCCGTTCCGTGAATCGCGTCCTAGGGGTCAACTTCGTCACCAAATGGGGAACCCGACAAGGGCTCCTGGTCATAGGGAAGGCGGCTCCGTTCGGCATCGGAATGGCGATCGGCGCCAGCGGCAATCTGCTCATGGCCAAGGGCATCACCAAGGCCACACAGATAGCGGTGGAGACAGCGCTCGGCGACCTCCATTCGGAGGACCGGCGCACTTCGCCCACCGTCGATTAAGCCGCTCGTCGGTCCGAAAGGTTGGAAAGACGCGGTGCTTCATCACTCTTCGCGCCCGGTGGAGCCTCGCCGTACCGGCCCCGGCAGTTGTGAGTCGCGCGCTCAGCCAGCGAGCGAACGGGCAACATTCAGGATCGCTGCTTCGAACCGCTCCCTTCCTCCGGCTGAGTTCAAGCCGCGGTCCGAACAATGTGGGATATTGCCCGGGAAGACGTATAAGTCTCGTCCAATTCCTGCACGTTCCCAGCCATCCCGTGCTGCCGCACCCAGCAGCAACACCATCTCGAGGTCTGGGCATAGTTCGACGAACTCGCGGGTCCATGGAACCGCCTTGGCCCTCTCCGCTGCAGTCGATCCCCCGTTCTTGACTCCTGCAACGGGGAAGGGAACAACGTTCCAGTGCACCACCTGGGACCAGGCAACACCGTGGCGCGCGTATGCCTCTCGGCAATTGCGGGCAGTGCGATCGTTGTTGTCCAGGCTCAACAGACCAGACCCAGTTCCCGCCTCAGCCTTAGTGGACGGGTTGTCGAGCAATACCAACACCCGGGCTTTGATACCGCCCTGGTCGGGGTCGACATAAGGGATGTGACCATGCGGAAGTCCGGCGGAGTCGGCGACCCGATCCGCCAGGGCATTCAGCGGCCTCACATGTGGGTCACGAATACGCGTCATCTTCTCAGCGACAACGTCAGGGTCGGCATTGCGTCCATTCGGCATGCCGCGAAGGATGACATGCCCACCCGACAATCTCCACCGACCTGCACAAAGACGCCCGCAGTCGTTCGTCTGACGCCCGCGGACGAGCCCTTGATCATGTTCGACGTTCCCAGTGCGCGCAACGCCGCCCAGCTACTCGAATCGGTGGGGCTCACTGGATCCGCCACTTCAGCTCCAAGATCGAGGTCGTCCGCAACCTCGTCGCCCGAGGCACCGGTTACCGATCCGGGTTCAGCAGTGGCCGATCGACGTCAGCTACGAGGGGCGGCCGGTTGCGGCACGCCCCATGACCCCACCGCTGAACGTGAAGTCGTCCTCGCCTCCGGTAAAGATGGGGGTCGGATCCGCGACCTAAAATCTTGGCCTACGGTGCCGCTGAATGTTATCCAACATCTCCGTCACACGCTCCTCATACACACCCTGGAATTTCCTGTTAGATCTAACGATTTCAAGGAATTCATTGTGCCGATATTGCAAATCGGCATTTAACCTAGAAATGTCAGATCCAAGCATACCGACCCCCGCCCCTACCTGCTCCACCGATTTCTGGAGCTCGTTCATCGACGATAGAACGGAATCGGTCAGGTTATCGATGGCCTCTCCCAGGCTAGTGAACCCAGAAATCATAACCTTGCTTGTTCGACGCATTTCATAGATCGCCGCGAACTGAAAATTGCGTTGAGCCTCGCGCACTACAGCTTTGAACCGCTTGGACATATATCCCGAGACGTTGTTTAGGTGGGCCGACAGGGGTGCCAGTACGAATGGCTCCGCAAGGAGCCTGTTCGACTGCTGCTCGTAAGATCGGGCATAATCCGCAAGCCGTCGAATTCTCTCGGCATAATTAGACAGGCCCTCTGCGGCTCGCTCAACCTCGTCCCAGAATGGAGCAAAAACGCCGTCCGAAAATTCGCGTTCTGCATTATCGAGGTGGTTCTCCACTGAGAGAATATCATCAAATAAAATGTCGAGGAGGTTTCTCGAATAAGAATTGATACTAACTAGGTTATCGGCGGGCGCATCGTGCGGCCTACTCCCCGGGAAGGATGGATTGCTCTCGTTTGGTGAACGCAGCCCCAACTCTGCCGCGCGCCGCGCCCAAAGTTCAAAGAAAGGCTCTTCCTCCTTTTGCGCCGTCCGTTCCTCGGCCGACTTATTCCATTGAGCGTAAAACTCATCGGCCAGCAACTGACTGAGGGGAACATTAGAAAATAATTGTTGCTCAGGATCTGACAGCTCAATTGGTTGAATATCTCCCGTCACTTTGAGGTGCCTGAATGAATAATTGACATGGAGAGAATACGAGCGGTAAGGGGCGTCATATAAGAAGCGGGGTGCGTGATACGGACGCATGGGGTCGGGGGACTCGATCACGACGTCATGGCGACCTTCCGAAACAATTGGATCCGGACAGCAGTCGATAGTATTAAATAGCTGACAATCAGTGGTTACGACAAGATGGGCCCGAACAGGCAACCAATCATCTACGACCCAACTCTTGATGCTCCAACCGGATATTTCCGATCCCCATAGAAAGTAAATGTAACCCAACGGACTAGCGTATAGCGGAAAGGACTTCGAGGGAACGCCCATTTCGTGCATTGCTACGAAGAACGCTTTTTGTGCGAGGTTCTGGGCCTCTGCGACCCGCGAGGTCGCGCGGCGCAAGTTCTGGAACACCGCGTTGACATTTTTCAGCATCTCGTCCGCGTCAGATGGACCCATTCATTTACGCTACACAGCCCCCCTGCTAGGTCTGGCAAGAACTCCGCCCAAAGTTGTGCAGACCTCCGGAGCCGAAACCTGCCGCACTGAGCGTTCGGCGGTCCTGGTTATTCCACACAGTGGCCCCAGTGACTCGACGTGACCAGCCCATTGCCTGAGCCAGGAGCAGATGACAATCGCGGCCATTGGCTCCGGCAGCATTCACCAAGCCAGGCCGAGTAGGCAAAACAGGCTGAGCGCCGTTCTGCGTCCACCAGGGTCCGTTTTGGCCTTCGCTATACCAGCACACCCGGGGGGAACAGTGCGCCACGGTAGATGTCGACTGCACCGTGGGCAGGTAACGGGCGTCATGTCGTAAGCGATACACGGGGCATGGTCGGGGAGGACCGGGAGTTGAGGCATGCGATCGATTCGCACCATGGCCGTTCTGGGAACAACAGCATTGATGATGTTCCTGATGGCTGGCACAGCGTCAGCAAGCCCACCTAGCCCTGACCCGATTTGGTATTCATGGTTTCCGACCAGGGAAATGGGCGATGCGTTCAGTCAGTTCATGTGGGTTATTACCGGATGGATGACTGGCTATGGCCACTTCTAAGGATTCATAATGCCTAATTCACCGTGGGACATTTTCCCCTACAACTTCTTCTATTGGATCGGCACTTTGATGGCACCGTTCCTCGGCGGTGGATCATGATCGGAAACCTGCCTGACCTGCAGGCGTGGGGCGATGTTGGCTTTTGGCCGTTTAATGATTGGTATCAGTTCGTTCGCTGGTTCAACCAGTTCTAGGAATCGACATGATCCGCGGGAAGCGGCACCGGGACAGTCTCACACCAGTCGCGCATCCTGCGTGACGACGTGGACATCCACCGTCCCGATCCGAAACTTGCGGAAGGAGGTGCGTGATGGACTGGAACTACTTCATCCATCCGGACATCTACCAATGGCTCGAACCCATCGAACCGTTCTTTTATTGGCTGATCGAAATCGGTGTGTGGTGATGAGCGAGATCAGGGTCGACCTGGACACCGCAACCCGCGACGAACTGGTCGCCAGTTTCAGGAGTCGGCTGCACGCCGTCAACACCCTCGCCGAGGAGGCGAAACGGGCTGAGCGCCGTTCTGCGGTCACCAGGGTCCGTTTTGGCCTTGGACATACCGGTACACCGGAGATCGGCGCTCCACGGCGAACCTACGGCTGGTGAGTCGACTCCGACCCGTTCGTTATAGATGTCCGGTTGAAAATTCCGGTACGACGCGCTGGAAAACGAACTACCTGAGATGTCGGCCCGTTCGACGATACTGACGAGCATGAAAATCGGCTACGCACGCTGTTCGACCGCCCGACAAGACGTCGCTGGCCAAATTGCATGGCTCGGCAAGCTCGGGGTCGACGACGCTCAGGTCTACACCGATCACGGCTACACCGGACGCAACCGGAAGCGCCCAGCGCTCGCCCGCGCGCTCGAAGTCTGCCGCAGCGGCGACCAGCTCGTGGTGACCAAGCTCGACCGCCTCGGACGCTCGGCCCGCGACCTCCACCAGATCGTCGACGGACTCGTCGAGTGCAACGTAGCCCTCAACATCGACGGCACGGTGTATGACCCAAGCGATCCGATGGGCAAGATGTTCATCGGATTTCTGGCGATCATGGCCGAATTCGAGTCAGACCTCAATCGTCAGCGCACGAAGGCCGGCGTCGAGGTCGCGAAGGCCAAGGGCAAGATGCGCGGCAAACAGCACAAACTGTCACCGCTCCGCCGAAACCTCCTGCTACGGGACCACGAGACCGGCCGATTCACCGTCGATGACCTGTGCGCGGGCTACGACCTCAAGAAGACGGCCCTGTACGAGAACCTCAAGCTCGCACGCAATGAACGCGCAGGCGCGGCACCGCAGCCCGAGTTGGCGGAGGATGAACTGTCAGCGTGAAATTCGGAGGGGGCCGATTGACAAGCCCAGCCCCTCCGCAGTAATCAGTCGAGATGAGAAGCCTCGACTACGGGACCAGCACGTAGCTGCTGATCGCCAATGCCCGTAGCGGAAAATTCGAGACATTGACGAGGGGCTCACGCCGGCACCCGTGGGAACGTCGATCCTGGTGGGCCCGTTGTCTACCGGCACGCGCAAAGTGTGTGTGAACGGGGCGATCCCGTTGATCCAATCGCCTGAATACTCGTCGCACACGCCGGGCTTGCCCCGAAACTGCCTCGCGGAGTGAGCAGTACGGAGAGATTTCCTGGCCGGGCAGCGCTGGTCTCGAAATCCACGTGGATCGGATCATTGCACGGTCCGCTGTTATCGAGCTGCACGATGTCGTCCACCCATAATGCCCGGCGTGCGCGGCGGAACGTCCGCCGCTGCAACCGTGTTGGTGACGAGTGCGATCGCGGCCGTGGCGGCGCTGACTGCAACCGTGCGGACAGCGTTCTGCCGAAATGTCATTGGTCTCTCCCCTACCCCACCCGAACGTGTTCCGAATCGACAATGCCTCGACCCGGCCGTGAACTATGGGTCAACCCCATCGAACACGCACCTCGCATCTGTCGGGGCGAGGCGTCCGCAGCCCCGCCCCCTTTGCCGAGAGTTTCTAGCGGGCACCTACCAGCTCGTACGGTGTCGATTCGGATTCGTCGCTGCCGTTGTCCGTTGCCTCGTCGGTAAGCGGGAGTGGCGGGGTACGGAATCCGGCGTCAACTGCGAGGTCCTTGGCCTTGTTGTAACGGCGCAATGCAGTGCTCGCCCACTTCTCCCCGGTCGCCTCCGCAAGTGCTGCGAACGTTGCGTCTGGATGCTCGATCTTCAGCCTGGCGGTCTCCTTGACCATCGGATCGAGCTTGCTCGACTCGATGAAGGCGAGCAGGTATTCCGTGGTTTGCAGCTCGTCGGGCAACACCAGGGTCTCGGGCACCGCCGATGCGATCCCGTTGCACGCAACGTCCAGGTCGTCGGCAACGACCTCTGCAACGACGTCATCTTCGCCATCGCAACGGTCAACGCCGGTAGGCCACGCCTCCGCAATGTCGTCGCTCGTTGCATCGCGTGACGTCCGCACTCCCGCAACCTGGGTTTCTGCGGCATCGACATCGATATGGATACCGACGCCAGCATTGCTGGTATTGCCAGTAATGCTGTTAATGCTGCTGAAACTGTCCTGGGCCTTGGGGTCTGGGACCTGCGGGTTTAGCCGGGTGCTGACTGCGCCTGAGCTCTCTCGCTCCTCAACCGCCCTGCTAGCGATGTCGTTGCATAGGGCGTTGTACTCGGTGTGTGCTGTACCGATTGCCTTGATGAGGATGCCGACACCGTGGGTGAACGCCAGCACCAGCAACGGCGGAATGATCGCAATGAGCGATGCGCCTGTCGGCGTCAGCGGTGTGAAGCCCAGATCGATGCCGGCCGCGACGTCGCGGGCAGCTTCTTCCCCGGCTCGGCGGGCATGGTAGGCGTTGCCGAAGACACTGATGAAGACCACAACGACAGCGAGCCAGAGGAAGAACCGCTTTCCTGTCGCGCGCCCACTGATCTTGCTCAGCGCAACGACCGCGATCGTTGCGCCGAGGATTGCGCCGTCGACGATGGCCGGGAAGATCCAGGTGAGGTAGTGCGGGATCCCGGCTTGCAACGCGAGGTCGCGTTGCACGGCAAAGGACAGCACAAAGGCCCCTGTGGTGATGCCAACTGCAATGGAGATCGCAACGATCAGAGCCGCAATCAGGGCGCGGACCTGGATTCGTGCTGCTCGAATACTAAGGTCATTCATGACTGGTCTTCCTTCCACGGGGTACCGGTCGGAACGAGGCCCCTGCCGACCCAATCGGCAGGGGCCTCATCGATTTGCTAGTCGTCAGCGAGCGGACGGCCAGGTGGGAGTGGCTTGTCCTCCCCTTCGAACTTGTTGCCGTCGTTGTGTTGCGTAGCGCGGCGCTGTGTTGCGTCGGCGAGCGCCTTCTCCACGAAGTGGGACCAGTTGCGGTCGGCCTCGGCGGACTGCGTTGCTTTGAATGCCAGGCGTGCTTGCTTCAGGACGTCTGGGGCGATGTAGACAGTGGTCGGTTTGTTGCTCGGTTTCTTCTCCGGTTCAACCGGCTGTTGCGCGGGCGCAGCCGTCGATGCCAGATCTGTTGCAGCCTTGTTGCGTTGCCTTCTCAGTGATGACACGTCAGGGGTCGCAGCTCGCGCGGACGCTGCTCCAGGTCGCGGCGGCAGCCCCGTAATAGCTCGATCCGTTGCACTCATGATGCCACCTCCTCGGTCTCAGCCTGGGTGATGCGTTGCACCATCTCTTGGCATACGGCCAGCAAGTCCGCGGCGACGTCTTTCGCGCTTTTCGGCGCGTGTTCTTGGGCCTTGGCATCACCGCGGACGACTTCGTACCACTTCGGTCCGCTCTGGACGACGTCGTCGAGCTCATGGACCAGTACTCCCCGCTCTCGGATTGCGAGCGCTGTGGCTTCTGAGTGCCTCACCATCTTCTCGAACACCACGTCATCGGCGTCCCCACCGAACGCAATGGCGATTCCTTCACGAGCCGTTCTCTGTACGGCCGTTGAGTTTGCACCCACACCGACCAGGACAACGCCGAGCAGGTCCAGGTCCTCGTTGACGTCCGTGACAGAGCTGAGGCGGGCCGCGACGGCTGCCATGCCTTTGCGGCTCGACCCATCCGTCTTCGTCGGAACGAGCAGCCACTTTGCAGCCGCAGCGGCAGCAGTTTGCAGCGTCTCGTCGCCAGGCGGGCAGTCGATGAGCACCATGTCGTACTCGCCCGCCAGCGGCGCTAGTGCCGTCGCGAGGGCCAACTTGGCACCCAGCGGGTCCTTCGTTGCTTTCGAGGCCAGCGCAGCGGTGGCCATCGACAAATGTGTGCCGCCCGGGATGATGTCGAGGTTGGGACGAACATCGCGGACCGGCGTGATTGGATCACCGAACGACAGAGCCTGCGCGAGATTCTTACCCTCGTCGTCGATCTCGGCGTAGGTGTAGCCGAGATCCTCCGCGATATTGCCCTGCGGGTCGAGATCGACGAGAAGGACCTTGTAGCCAGACTCGGCCAGCAAACCAGAGATGTTCGCGGCCAGGGTCGTCTTGAACACTCCCCCCTTCCCGTTGATTACTGCAATGACTCGATGCAACGCGACCGCATCGCGTTGCGGGACTACGTGTGTGCGAGGTGGTGGCACCGGCGTCTCCCTTGCTTGTCCCGGAGCGGGTTTCACTGTTAATGCTGGCATTGCCATCAACGATGGCAATGCCGCAACGCCAGGATTACTGGCGTTGCAGGTGTTACCAGCGTTGCAGGTTTTGCCCTATGTTACCGGCAACGCAGTCATTGCAAGCAATACTGTCAATCCCGGCGTGTCGCCTTACTTGCAATGCTTGGAATGCTTTTATGCAGGTCAAATCCAGTATGCCGGTATTGCATTCTTTGCTGGCACGGCCTTGTTCTCCATACGGCCAGCAATGCTTGGTTTGCTTGCAATGCTGCCTGTAAGCGAATCGGCGGGATGCCGCCGGCCGTGCAGCTGTCCAACCCTCGCATCAGCCAGCTTTGCTGGCATTACAGGTAAAGCAACGAATTCAGCTATTGCCCGCAATGCTTGCGCAACGCGTGTCGTCGCGTGGCCGTCGTTGCATTGCAACGGCACGGCTCCCCGTTTGCGCAATAGGCCGGGCCCCGGCCTATTGCGGGCCATTGCACGCAACCCGCCGCCTCTCGCTGCCAGGCTTAGTCCACGTTGCACAGGGCGCTGGAGGAGGCTCTCGGTTGCCCGGAGCTCGCCGACTGGGCGTAGTCGCCGGTGTTGAGCCCAAAGTGCATGAGAGTCATCACAGTGCGGCGATGACAGTTTCGATAGAACTATGGACCCATAGACGTTGGATAGGGTATTGGCAGGGACGCCGCCCGAAAACGAGGGGAACAGATGGGCTACTTCGAGGGTCGTGTCGTCGCAATAACAGGAGCCGGGGCGGGAATTGGACGCGAGCTAGCTCTACAGCTCGTTCAATCTGGCGCACATCTGGCGCTGTCAGACTCGTCGGAGTCTCAACTGCTTGCTACCGCTGACCTGTGCGCAGACGGCCCCGGAGACATCTATACGTCGGTTGTCGATGTGACGGACCGAGCTGCCGTACTCGCCCATTCAGCAGATATCGCTTCTCGATTCGGCCGAGTTGACGCTCTGATCAACAATGCCGGCGTACTTTTTGCCGGCGACGTCCTGGACACGACCTTCGAGGACTACGAGCGAGTGGTCGACGTTGACTTCTGGGGAGTAGTCAACGGAACGAAGGCCTTCCTTCCACACGTGATGCGCTCAGATCGAGGGCACATCGTCAACATCTCCTCGGCCTTCGGGTTGATGGCCGCGCCGTCGTATTCCGCCTACAACGCGGCCAAGTTCGCCGTACGGGGCTTCACTGAGTCGCTCCGCCAGGAAATGGTTCTCGGGGGATATCGCGTAAAGGTGACCTGCGTTCACCCAGGTGGCATTCGGACCACCATCGCGCGCACTGCTAGGCACGCGGCAGGAGTAGACGGGACCGAACTCGCTGATTCATTCGAGCGGCGTATCGCGAGAACAGATCCGAATGCCGCCGCTCGGACGATCCTCCGTGGCGTTCAGCGCGGGTCTGCGCGCGTCTTGATCGGCGCAGACGCCAGAGCGGTCGATATGGTTACGCGAACGCTCGGAGCGCGTTATCTGTCCATCCTGCCCGCCCTGAAGAAGTTTGGTGCGTAGCTGGACGCCCGACCTGAACAGTGTTCAATCCGGACAGGCTAGGATCTCCTCGTTCATTCGGTCGGGGAGGTTTTGGATGGCGACAAAGTGGTTGCTGGTAAGTACGTTCGGGGGCGCGGAGCCGTCGATTGTGGGGCAGGGCCGTACACCCAAGCCCTTCGTGCTGTTGGAGCAAGTGATCAAGAGCAGGCGGTCATTTGCAGATGCGACTTCGGCGATCACCGAGGTCATGGCGCACCCGACCAAGATTGACAGGCTTTCCAGTGACGGCCTGCGCCGGGTTATCGCGGACCCCCTCTGCACATTTGAGGGCAGAATTCACGCCATCTATCTGTGGGTCGGATCAGCTGAGGAGAAGGTTGCACAACGTGATCCTGCTGGAGCCTGGTACTTCAATCTAACCGACTTCAAAGTCAGTGGTAGCGATGATCTTTTCGACCTTTATGGGGTAGCGCCCGAGAATCGTAGATCTGAGGCTGCAATGGCCGGGGCGTTCGACAGGTTGGATACCGGCGTCGACGAGGGGCACGCACTAGCCAAGATCGTTAAGTCGACCCCGGGGATGGAACACCAAGCGGTATGGACGGTCAAACGCGACGATGGCGCCCGCCGTGCTGCGCATTTCTCGTGCCGCGCGGTCGAGGAACGGTCCGATCCGAACAGCGATCGGAAGGTCGTGATCCTGCGGGGTGTTACGCATGACATCGGCCCGGCAGACGATGTGCCGACTGCGCCGCCGCCGGTCATTCTGGAACATCGCGTCTTGGACGCCAAGTTGAAGCCTGGTGAGTATCTGGCCTACGTGGATCACAAGAAGCTGAGCCTGCTCAAATGGCGAGGCAACCCGATGCCCGGGATTGCTTGGGAAGGTGGGGTAGGGGAGCCGACGCCGGCGATGCACCCCGATGACGTCGAGGTTGCAAGGCGTCTCTCTGCCGACCTTGCGCGTGGTAGCACCTCCGGTGTTATTCGTTTCCGCGGGCTGGATGGTGAGTGGAAGCCATTGCACCTTGAGGTCTCGTTGATGGCGTTCGACCAGCACACGATGGGTGCACTTGTCACCGTGTCAGCGGCGCCGTAGCCGGGACACCGATGACTCTCCGTCGCTAGCTCGCGATCACAGGTGGCCGGCCCGGCGCCAGTTCTCGATGGGCCTTCGCAACCATCATTGACGGATCCGAGTGTTAGTGCGCGCTGGGCCTTGGATGGTGACACCTCGTTGCGCTGTGACGTTGGCATTGTCGTGGAGGAGGATTCGGCTGTTGTCGGTGGCGTGGACGGTGGTGTGTCCGTCGGCGTGGATGGTGGCCTGGTCGTAGGCGTAGATCGTGGGTTCGTCGGTGGCGCGAACCTTGGCTCGGTCAACTGCGTAGACGGTGGACTTGTTGCGGGCTTCAACCTGGGTGTCGTCGAACGCTTCGATGATGGCGGTGGTGTACGCGTAGCAGCGAGAGTGTCCTTCGAGCTGCACCTGGGCCGCGTCGGTGACGACGATGGCCGGCGACCGTGTCTGTTGTTGCGGTGTGCTGGTGGTGATGCGGACGCGTGAGGTGCCGGTGATCCGCAGGGTGCCGGTGCCAATGAGGTCGTGGAGTTCGAGGATCTGATCGGGCGGGGAATCGACGATGACGGTCTTCGCGCCCTGAGCGAACCGGGCTACGACGTCGGCAGCGGTGTGGCACGGAGTCCGGGGTGCGCGGCACTGTGGGTTACGTGTCGAGGTAATTGGGCGCCTCATGCTCGATAACCTAGCCGGGATCCGCGGCCGGGGCGTGGGTGCCGCGCGGGCGGCGACGAGTTAGGCACGTGTATGCCCCCAGTCGCAGCGTCGTTCGTCGATCCACTTGGTCTTTTGTCATGCGACCGACTGCACGGCTGAATTGATCTGAGACACCACGGCTCGGGCGGTGGGGTAGTCAGCCCTTCCGTTCGATCGGGTGGGGAACCTGCCGTAGCGGACTCGGGCAGGGGCCGAAATCGGTAGCGCCAGCATTCCGGTCGAGGTAGTCCGACGTGCCCCGCTCTTTTTACCCCGCGCGGCGCGCCACAGGTGCTCTTCGTTCCACCAGGTAAACAGCTCTCGGTCTACTAGGTGTCGTGCGGCGCGGCGGGCGTTGATTCCGGCAACTCCCCGGGTCTGTGCGACGGTCTCGAGCGTCCGGAGCAACTGCTCGCCCGTGGCCTCCGAGGTGAGCAGTCCTGCCGAGTGCAAGCGGGTCAGTGCTCGTTCGATGTACTCGGTGCCGTAACCAGTCTTCTCCGACAAGCCGGTCAGGCTAGCGACCCCAGATCGGTAGAACCAGTGGACGCGTGCGGTTGCAGCACCGAGGCCGCCGGACCGTGAGGGACTCCATAGATCGTGGGCGTGATGGGTGAGGAGCGTAAGCCCGGGCCCAGAAGCGGGGGCGGGTTCCCCTTGTGTTGCATGAGAAGTAATCTCTACGCCCACATCAGGCGGCAGGTTGAGGGTCCACCGTGCAGCTCGCGTCCCCGCGCTTGGAGTGGCAAGCGTGACCCAGCCTTCCCGTGCCAGCAAACGAAGCCTGCGCGAGACCGTGGACGCGTCGAGAGCGCAGGTCTGTCCCAGGCGGCGGCAATCGATGTCGAGGACCCGAGTCCGGGCGGTGCGCGCTAGCGCGGTCAGTGCGTGCAGGATCCGCTCGTCACTTGCTCCTCCTCGCCGGCCCCAGTGCGCTGTTGTCGCTGCGAGGGCATGTTCGATGGTGTCGAGGTCGTCGTCGATCGGTTCACGGGGTGCCTGGCCGGGGTCAGCGGTGAAGGTCGCGGCTCGGGCGAGGGCGCGGGACCATTGGCGTTCTGTGTCGTCGCGGCCGCGGGCCGCGTCCTCACGAAGCCGAATCAGACCTGGGGCGGTGGCAACGGCGGCGCGGGCGTCGTCGAGTGTGTGTCCGGCGCGGGCCATGGAAAGAAGGATGGTGTACGCGAGGGCACTTCGGTCCGCCCCCTTCGACGGCACCGTCGCGAGCAAAGCCGCAGTTCGGTGGGGTAGCGGCCGCCGGGGTCGGTCGAGTCTCGGACCCGCCGCATCCTCAATGATCCGCGGCCGTCGATGTTCTTCGGGCGGTGTAGCGGGCTCGACATGGGGGTGCCGCGCGAGGAGCCAATTGACGACTTCCGGCGTCGTCCCGCGGCTGACGCGCTCGAGAGCCTGCTGCAGCTCGACGCCGGCCAGGTGGGGAACGGACCATCCACCGTTGCGGTGTGGTGCCCCTGGAGGCCGCACAACCCCCTTATCGGGGTTTCTCAGGGGGGATTTGTCGAAGGTTGGGTAGTGCTGAACGAGCACGCGGTTGAGTTCGCCGACCGCGGCCGGGTCGGCACCGTCCTCGCCAAGTCGGATCCAGATGTGTTGGCCGCCCGTCGGCCCGGAGTGCGCACGCAGGAACTGGACACCCAAGTCGTCGAGGTGTGCGGCGAGGCGGTCCGAATCGGCACGAGCCTGATCGGCGCCAAAACGGGAGGTGTCGAAGTCGAACACGAGAAGCCGAAAGCGGTGATCTGAGCTGGCGAGATAGACCGCCCAGGGAAATTCCGGCTGCTGCAGGGGCATGGAGATAGAGGCGTCGTACTTGTGTTTTCGGTCCGGGTCGACGCGAACGCGCCGCCGCGGCGACCACACGCGAGTGCACGTGTTGTAGAGCAGTTGTGTGCTATCTGGGTCACCACTTGGCGGGGTGACACGCGCATGAGTTATTAGACCTGCATCAGGGCGTGAGATACCCTGGGCTCTGTCCACGAGACAGTCCCTCCGGGGATAAGCAGTACAGAGAATCGAGCGGCTAACTCTTTTCTCAACCAACTTCAAAGACCCAATGCCCTCGGCCCTGCCCGGTCGGGGGTTTTTTGGTTAGTTGGTGTGATGCACTACGTAATGTGTGTTCGTTTGTGCAGCGTCAAGGCCGCCATCGCGTTCACGCGGAAAGTTTCAGCACCTCCTGGTTGGTCTCCTGAACGAGCTGGGTATGGCCGGTAGCGGCTGCGAGAAGATCTGCCAGGAATTGGCTCATGTTCACACCCGCTGCCATCCGCCTACGTTCGAGTTCCTCGAACACCACGTCAGGGACTCTGCTGGTTACGCGAGTTCGGTCTCCCTTGTATGGGTTTCCCATACCCTTCTCCTTCCCTGACCCCGACCGTCCACATCGGACTCCAATCTGCAGCACCAAACCTGTCACAAGTTGGACCGATAACGATGAAGACACGCCGTCGAACGCTCTCAGAGATGAAGAATCCGTGCTTTAGTTGCGTGATTATTTATAGGTTCTTCGCGCGTGTCTCTCGATGTTCATGACCGCGCTTCCATGCCTCCGCAACGATCCGCTTATCGACCCCGTAGAGCTCGGCAATCTTGGGCACAAGGTCATCGCGGACAGGCTTTACCCCGTTCTCGACCTCGGCCAACGTAGTGGCTCCGATTCCGAGCCGGGCGGCTGCGTTTCGTTGATTCAGCGCTGCCCGCACTCGAAGGTCGCTCATTCTGAGCTTGCCCGCCGGGATCGGCACGAGCACAGCGATTGATGTGTCCAGGGCTTCGGCAAGAAGGCCAAGCATTTCCGGTGCCGGCCTTGACCGTCCAGTTTCCCAGGTCGAGACTGCCTGACGAGTTGTACCGATTCGGGCCGCGAGATCGTCCGGCGTGAGCCGCGCCTTCACTCGCTGTTCGCGGAGCTTGTCACCCCGGAATCCTCTGACTCCGCTGCGAGGCACTTCATCAACTCCCGGGGTCCGACCACTGCTGTATCCGACCATTGTTGCCCTTCCCGGAGTGCCATCATGCGCTAGCGCGTTTTATAGTTGCGTGTTATTGTTGCGCTAATCTTAGCTGCTTCTAGCGGACTCGCTCAGGGGAAGGGGCGTGAATGAAAAGCGTGAATAGGTTGCGCACAGAAGCTGCCGCGGTTTACAATCCTTTCGCGCGCCCCACCGGGGAGTCCTGCGGCCTTGTACACGTCGGGTCCGCTTGTAGCGCAAAAGGTGCTGCACACCGTCTATTTGGTGTGCCCTTTGGACTCTCAGGGGCGATCGTGTCGGAAGCAACCAACACATGGTGTGGCTCGCGTAGAGCCGCACCTTCGCGTGCTTCTGACCACACTTTCCAGGTCACCACCGCGGCGACCAGCGGTTCGACTCGACAAGTTTCTGAAGTCGAATTGGCTCAGGCTCATTCGCTCCGGGCCGACCTCCGAATCCCCAAGACTTCCACTGTGCGGTTGAACTTCTGCCCAAGTCACCGCTCAGTGGTCTCACTTCGCAGCTCGTGGCTCGCACGCGGGCCAACTTGTGCTGCGCAGAAAACCCCAGGTGCGGTGATGATTGGCGTCCTCGCCCGCACCTGGGGTTCTACTCCCCACAGCGTTTCAACGCGTAAACGTCCACGCCGCAGGATCTCGGATCCCCGCGGGCCATTTCTGTACCCAGTTGGAGGCTCCGATGTCTTTGGGTGCCCAGATCCACCCGACCACTAATCGTACCGCTGCCCGGTTTTCGTTACAGGCAGGTTCCAGCGAGTCCGTTCCTCACGTTCCGATCTCGATGAATGAGGGCGGGCGGCCGCTCGGCGTGGTCGCACATTGCGCTGGTCGGGCGCCTGGTTACAGGTGCTACAGCATCGGTCTTCCTGGGTTTTCGACCTGTCCCGCGGGCCACTCCTTAGTGCCGTATTCGTCACCCTGGGTCGGCGTTCAGCCCGTCGTCTAGATCGCTGACAGATTTCAATTCGATTCTCCGTTAAGGATTTTCGCGATGTTTCTCGTCTTTCTGATCACCTTGCTCTTCGGTCTCGGCGGGGCCTTCCCTGGCTGGCCTGCCTGACCGTTCGCCCCACGGCCGGTGGAGGGTCAGTCAGCCTCCTGCCCAGGTCCCCAAAGTTGTTGTCATTCACATATTTCCGATTCGTCTTCGGCACCTGCGGTTGCACAGAGGTGCACCGCAACGGCGTTTCCTTCGAGAGAAAGCGAGTAGCGATGAGTAGATCAGGTGGGGGCCGGCATCGTCGGCGGGCGGAGCGGGCCGCGGTGTGGTGCGCGGTTCCTGTGGCGTTGTGCGTGGCGTGTGCGGGTGTGGCGCAGGCTGCTCCGTCGCAGCCGGGCACCGGTGGTGGCAGTCAGCCGGGGACCGGTGGTGGGAGCCAGCCCGGAACGTCTGCCCAGGCTCCGGAGCAGACACGGGATTACCTGCCTGGGTACACGCCGTCGCCGAATGTGCAGAACTCGGAGTGGCGGCAGTACTCGGATTGGGAGACCGGGTACCAGCAGGCCCAGTACGAGGCACCGCAGTACGCACAGTGGTCGTCTCCGCAGACCGACTACGACGCGACGCCCTCGTACCAGCAGGCGTACGTCGAAGAACCGACCCAGTCGGCTCCGTCGGTCGTCGAACCTGAACCCGTCCCGGCTCCGCCGATGGTCGAGCGAAAGGGGATCGCGCCGGTCGAGGCACCGGAGGGGTACATCTTCACCGGTGCCGGATTACTCGAGCAGCCGGATTGGATGCCGGATGAGGACCGGGACCGGATCACGAACACGATCGCGGCAGTGCAGGCCGACGCCGGAAACGCGCTGACCGACGCCGGCGTGAACGCACCACAGGCCGACCGGATCACCGGCGGTGCGATCGGTGGCGGCCTGCTCGGCGCGGGAATCGTCGGTACCGGCCTGGCTGTGCCTGCCGCCGCGCTCGGTGCCGGTATCGGCGCCGGTATCGGCGCAGGTATCGGTGCGGCGGTGACCGCGCCGACCGGCGGATGGGGTGTCGGCCCGGGTGCGGCGATCGGCGCCGGTACCGGGGCGGTCGTCCTCGGTGCACCCGCTTTCGTGCTGGGCGCCGGGTTGGGTGGTGTCGGCGGCGCGGTGGCGGGTGCCACCGTGTTCGGCGGCCAGGACGTGACCGTTCAGGAACCCGCCCCTGCACCGGCACCCGAAGCCGCTCCGGAGCCCCTGTGGACACCCCCGGTGGTCGACACCGCGGCGGTGACGGCTCAGACCTCCGCTGTTGTCGAGCAGGTTCAGGCCCTTCCCGGTGGCAGCGAAGTTGTCGAGCAGGCTCGGGATTTCGCGGACTCGGCACCGGCGTACGTCGAGCAGGCGACTCCGCGAGTTGATGCGTCAGCTGCCCTGGTCCGTGACGCGGCGCTGGCGCAGCCGGGCGGAGACCAGGTCGTCGCCTCGGTGGAATCGGCCGGGACGAACGCGGCGGCCGCGGCCGCACCGGTGATCGAGCAGGCGGCCGCGTTCGCTGGCGCCGTCGTCAACGGCCTGAACGCCTGAGCGGGGTGACCACATGAAACTACTTCCCCGGGTGGCCGCGGCAGCGGCAGTGGCTGTGATTGGGATCGGGTCGGCGGGAACGGCGTATGCCGCGCCCGCCGGACCGGCGAGCGAGCTGGTCGGGGACTCGTGCCCGGCGTTGTTCGCTCTCGGGATCCAGGGAACGGGGGAGTCGTCCCCGGACACTCCGGCGACACTCGACACCGGCATGCTCTCGCAGGTCTTCATGCCAATGATGGTCAAGACCACCGATTCTGCGGGGGACACCCTCGCAGGCCGCGCCTATGTGCCGTATCCGGCCGGGTTCGGTGGCGCGGTGCCCGGTGCGAATGTGCCCTATTCGCAGTCGGTGGAGGAGGGCCTGCAGAACCTCATCGACACCGCCGCAGAGGTCGCGCAGGCGTGCCCGACCACGGTGTTCACCGGGGCGGGATACTCCCAGGGCGCGCACGTGATGAGCATGTTCGCCAAGCGTGTCGGCGCCGGTGAGGGGCCGATTCCGGCGAACAAACTCGTCGGGGTGGCACTGTTCGGTGATCCGACGCGAGCACCGGGTTCGCCGTTGTTCCCCGGCGCCGCGGCCAGACGTCACCGAAGCCCGCCCCGGGCACGACCGGCGCCCAGGTCGGGAAGATCTCGGCCCCGGCGCAGGCGACTCCCGAAGGCGGCGGTATCGGACCGACCGCGGACACCGCAGTTGCCTACGGGTCCCTCACCGGGACGGGTGGCGTCGATCTGCGAGCCGGGCGATCTCTCGTGTGATGCACCGGCGAACGCGCCGATCATGCGGGCGGTGACCAATATCGCCGGTCAGAGCGAGCTCTCGTCGGGGGATCCGATTCAGTCGTTGACCTCGATCAGTGAGGCGCTGGCACTGACGACGATCAAGACGGCAGTGCCGGTGATCAATGAGGACATCCAGGGCACCACGCTGGCGAACTTGTCGATCGACCCGAAGAAGTCGTTGTCGGAGCGGGTGGCGATCGCCTCCGACCCGCGCACGGAAATGCCGACCGCGCAGGAAGCGATCAGCGCGGTGCTGAAGGTCGGCACGATCGGGTTCAACGCCGTCAAGACGGTCGCGAAGGAAGTCCTCACTCCGGCGAACATCGCCCAGCTGGCCACGGTCGGTCTCGCGAATCCGGCTGCCGGCGTCGCGTTGTTCGCCACGAAGTTGGTGGGGGCGATTCCGAAGCTCATGCCCCCTGCGACGACGTCGCGGCTCACTCGGCAGGCGTTCGACGTGGTCAAGGACAACATCAGCGACAACGCCGACCTGGTGTCGACAACAGCGCTGACGAAGTACTGGAACACGGTGCGCGCGCACGGTTCCTACGGGTCGACGCCGGTGACCGCCACCGGGCAGTCCGCGGCGCAGTTCGTGGCCGAGTGGTTCGCCGCTCTCGCCAAGGATGTCGCGGCCGGAACCGACTCGTCGTCGGTGACGTCCACACCGCGGGTGACCTCCCCGACCACCACGACCCCGCGAACCAGTGCGTCCACCACCCCCACGTCATCGGGGGCGACGAGTGCGCGTCCGACGTCGACCAGCCCGGTCGCTGCCGGATGACCGACCCGGTTCCCCGGACGCGCTTTCGTCCGGGGAACCGGATTCGCACAGAAAGGGATTCGATGATGACAGATACCAACTTCCGCAGGCCTGATCCCACAGCTAGTGAGCTGACCCGCTGGTATCCGTCCTTCACCCCTACCGTCGCCGCCCTTGCGGACACCTCGCCCGTCGAGCACCCCACCGAACCCACCCCGGACCTGCCCGTGGACCCGGCCCCGCCGGTGGCAGCGCCCGCACCGACACCTTCCGTGGCCGCGGCCACGCGGCACCGGATTTCCCCGCGCGCAGTCGCCGGACTCGGGTCCGCTGCCGCGACAGCTGCGGTCGCGGCGGGCCTGGGCGTGTGGGCGCTCGGTGGTGGGCAAGACAGCTCGCCTACCGCCGCTGCCGTGACCACGCAGCCGACCACGGCTCCACTGACGTCAGCGGCCCCGCGCCCCTGGTGCGACCCGGCCGCAGCCGTGGACGGCGTGATCATCGGCAACGGCCCCGGTGGAACCGACTCCGGCCCCGCCGCGATCCTCGCGTTCGACTTCGCCTACTACGTGCAGCGATCCGGAGAAGCGGCACGCGCCGTTCGTCGCCCCCGACGCCGTCGGTGTCGAGCCCGCCAACCTGCTCCAGAGCGCCATCGACACCTACATTCCCGCCGGCGCGGAGCACTGCGTGACCATCCGCGCAGCCGAGCCGCAGCGATTCCTCGTCACGCTGCGCGAACGCCAGCCGAGCGGGGAAGAAGTCGCCTACACCCAGCAAGCCATCACCACACGAGTGGTCGATGGACGTCACGTGATCACGTCGATCGGAGAGGCATCATGAGCACCGAACCCGAATGGATGCAATGGCTGAGCCAGGAGCCGGAGCCCGAAACGGACCTGCCCCCGGCAGCGGTGGTGCCGCTGCGAGGGGCCGACAGCCCGGCCAGTTCGGCACCAGCCGAGCACCCGGCACCCGCACCCCGAGACCAGGACCCGCAGCGCCGCCGGTAACAGCTCCGCCGCTGGTACTGGTCACCGGCGCGTAGGCGGGGGAGCGGGAGCCACAACGACCGCGATCGGCATCGCCGGGGCATGGGCAACCCACGACGCCAGCTCCTCGGTGGCGGTGGTCGATCTCACCGTCACCGGAGGTGACCTGCGATCACGCGCGAGCATCGAGGATCTCGTCACCACGATCGACACGCTCATCGAATCCGTGGAACCCGAGGCGCTGGTGAGCGACCTGCCCTTGTCGGCGGCGGGGGCCCGGGTCGTCGACCGCGGAGACAGTCGGTTCGACGACCCGGTCGTACATCGGGTGCCTGACCTTCTGCGGTCTCACGTCGACACCGCGGTCTACGACCTGGGGGCGGATGCGCTTGGCAGCCGCGAGTGCGTCCGGCTGCGCGAAGACGCGGATGCGGTGTTCGTACTGGTGGTGCAGGCCCGGGCGGATGCGTTCAACCGGCTGCGCGCTTATCTGGACCTGCTCGCTAACGCCGTCGGGGAGTGGGTGTTCGAGCGCACCGTCGTAGTCATCTCGCACCAAAATTCCGCCGAACCGGATGTCGACCCGGCCGAGCTGGTCGGATACCTGTCGGGCCTGGTCCGCGCGACCCTCGAAGTGCCCTACGACCCGCATTTGGCCACCGGGTTGGAGATCGCTAGCTGGGAGCTGCGCGCCGCCACCGTCGATGCCTACGACCGGATTCGGCGGGCGACAGCATCCGCCGAGGGGCGGCAGTGATGATGTCGGCACGCAGCTTCTCCCGCTGGTCACAGCCGCAGACAAGCGGTTCGGGCATCCCCGTCCGCACCCCGAACAGGGTCGCGGAGATCTGGGATCGGCCGGTACCGCGCGGGCTGGGCAGCCCGGCACCGCTGGTGTGGCTGCTCGGCGCCCACGGCGGCGCGGGAATCAGCACGCTCGGTCACGTCCTCGACTTCGCGAGCGAGTGCGGCCAGAAGTGGCCGGCACCGTTCGAGGGGGAATCACCCTTCGTGGCGATCGTCGCCCGCGAGCGCGTCGATTCCCTGGACAAGGCCGGTGACCTGATCCGCCAGCACGTTTCCGGCATGGCCGGTAACAGCACGCTCATCGGTCTGATCACCATCGCGGACCGGCCCGGCCGCAAGATCCCGAGGGAGATCGACCAGACCCGAAAGATCGTCGGAGGCCTGGCCCCGACCACGTGGCGGATCGAGTGGATCGAGCACTTCACGCTCGTCCGCGACCTGAGAGAACTTCCGGTCTGGTCGCACCGCGACCCGGTACCGGAGAACAAAAAACGCGCAGCAGACGACCCGACGGCCGTTCCCAGCGAAATCGCAGAGATCGCTGGGGCGCTCCGCAATTCGATCATCAGTCGACTGGGCTCGGGCACCTGACCGGGGCCTGGAAAAACAAGGGAAAGGACAACTCGAATGATGCTGCTACAGAGCACACTCGACACGATCAGCGTGCTGGCACAGGGGATCGAACTCCCGCCGGAACCGCCGCCGAAGTCGGAGAAGCTGCTCGAACTCGGCCGATGGGCATCGTGGGTGGTGATGTTCGCCGGCGTTCTCGCCTTGGTTTACGGCGGCGGGAAGTTCGGGTGGGAGAAGTTCAACGGTGGCTCGCTCGAGTCGCCGAAGATCATCGCCGGCGCCCTGGTCGGCGGCGTGATCGCGGCCAGCGCCGGCGGAATCATGGCCTCGGTCGTGTCATGACGGTCGTCGCGATGTGGATCCCCTCGGAGGCGGTGACCGAGCCGCTGCTCCAGCTCGGCCGCTACGTGATGTGGATCATCTTCGCGATCTTGACCATTCGCCTCGTCTGGTACGGCGGACTGTTCGCCTGGAACAAGCAGCGCAGACCCGTACGAATCCGAACCCGCCGCTCGAATCGGGATGACGCTCGGCGCCGCGGTGCTGTGTTCGGCGGGCAGCGGTATCGCCGCAGCTCTCCTGACGTTCTGACAAGGAAGGACCATCTGATGATCACCACCCGCCTGGCGGCAGCGTCCCTGGCCGCTGCCGCCGCGGCGGCGCCCGATGATCGCTGGTTGCGGTTCCACTGAGGAGACCACCGCAACCGACTCGGTCACCACCCCGGCGCCGCCCGACCCGACCACCCCGCCCGCACAGATCGAATGGGACCGCTTCCAGTCGATCTGGCTTCCGTTCGCCGACGAGGGCCCCACTCGCAACACGGGCAACGGGGCGGTGTCCGGGTTCTCGCACACCCCGCAGGGTGCCGCCCTGGCAGCGATTCATCAGACCGTGCGCATGTCGGTCGCCCGCGACGACCAGTGGGCCGCCGTCGTTCACGAGGGCCTCGCACCGGGACCCGAACGTGACGCGTTCGCCGTCAGCCGCGCTCAGATCAGTGTCACCGCTGCCGCCGACCCTGCCGAATCCCCGACATTGGGTGGGTATGTCGTCGCCGACTACACCGATGCACGCGCCGACATCTCGATCCGCACCTCGTTCTGCGACCAGTCGGCCGCGATCACCGACACCACGGTCGTGTGGACCGGCACGGACTGGCAGCTCCAGCTCCCGGCCACAGGCGAATCCGCATCCCGCGTCCACGTCTACGACCCGCAGACCGCCACCTACGACACCGGCCGTGAGGTGCGCTCTCGCCGCGCCCGCCGCCGCGTGCAGCGACCAGGAGGGCACCCCGTGACCACTGAAGACACCGAAAGCACTGACCAGAAGCCCGACAGCTCCCCGGCCGCTGACCAGCGGCCGCGGTCGGGGGGCGGGGACGCACGGCCGCCACCTCGAAGCACGGCCTGGGCTTCACGTTCTGGCTCGCGGCCGTGTTCGTGTTCGTCGTCGTCGCCGGCGGTGGCGTCGCGTACTTCGCTTCCCGCGACGACAACGACACCGACGAGGGCCAGGTGCCGGTCACCCCTGCTCCGCAGACCGAACGCGCCGACTGGGGGCTGCCGTTCACCGACGAGCTCGGCCGCCGCGTCGAGGTCCCGCCGAATCCCGATGGCGTCGCCCTCGATCAGGACACCTACTCCCGCAAGCCTGCCAGCGACATCACCGGCGCCCCGGGTGGTCTGCAGTGGCAGCAGATCCAGGGCTTCCCGCTGCCGTTCTCCACCACCGACGGACCCACCGGCATCGACGGCCGCATGGCCACCGGATTCGCCCAGACCCCCCGTGGTGCGGCACTGGCCGGTATCCAGCTCTACACCCGCGGCGGCGCCACCATGGCCGGTGCCGCCGAGTTCTACGCCGACCGGGTCGTCCCCGACAGCGACCCGCTCGAGCAGCTGCGCCAGGATTTCCTGCGCCGGGCCACCGATGCGATCGCATCCGGTCGAGGCGACGAGCGGGCCCTGTTGCCCTACTTCCGTGTCGATGCCTACCGAGTCACTCAGTGGGACCCGCAGCGCCCGGACTACGCGGTGGTCGAGTACGCGATGCTCAAGGAGAGCCGCACCGGATGGGTCTCGAAGTCCGCGGAACTGCTGTGGCGCGACGGGGACTGGCAGATCAAGCTCACCGCGGATCTCTACGGCGGGCAGAAAGAGGTCAGCAACCTCGGGGGGTGGACCCAATGGGCCGCCAACTGACCCGCATCTTCACCGCCCTGGCGGTTGTCCTCGCGATCGTGCTCGGGGCCGCGACCACCGCGGCTGCGCAGGACACCGAACCCAAACCCGGCGAGGACCGGTCGGTGGTGTGCCAGGGCGTGGAAGTCGCCGGCCAGGGACTCGGCCAGCTGATCCCCGGCTTCGGCGGACTCAACATCCCGGGCCTGCCCAGCACCGGCGACGTCGTCGGCAACTTGTCCGGCAGCCTCTGCGACAACAACGGCAACCCCGTCGGCGCGGTCAAGGACTTCGCGAGCGAACAGCTTCAGGAGCAGTGGGATTCGCAGTTCGGCAAGATCGTCACCTCGATCATCGACGGCATGTCGCAGGCGATGATCATGGCGATCACCTGGTGGATCAAATTCCCAACGCCGACCTCGAATCGTTCGGACCTCTCGCTCAGATCAACGAATACACGATCTGGATCCAGTCGTTCCTTCTGATCATCTCGATCGGATTCATGTCACTGCGGCTGGCCGCGGCCCGGCGGCAACTGATGGTCGAGCAGGCCGAAGAGACCTTCCGGACCCTGTTCCGTGTGGTGGTCACCGCGGCGACGATGTCAGTGATTGTCGCGCTCGCCGACCCGCGCCGGTGACGCGTTCGCGGTCGAGGTGGTGGGCGCGACCTCGAACAACTGACCCCGCCGGGACCGTGCAGTCGATGATGATCCTGGCGCGTACTCCGGGATGGCGCCGGGACTGATGCTGATCATCGGGTTCTTCGGCGCGTTCGGCGCTCTCGCACAGGCGTTCTTGATGCCGATCCGGCAAGGGTTCCTCATCGTGGCCGTCGCCGCTCTGCCCGTCGCGGCCGCGGCGAGCGGAACCAAGACCGGATCGCAGTCCTACGACAAACTCCTTGCCTGGGTGATCGGGTTCTGCCTGTTCAAACCGGTCGCATCGTGGCGTATGCGATGGCGTTCTTGACCACCCAATCCTCCGCGCTCGACGTTCCCGAAGGTCAGACCCCGACTCTTGGGCAGTTCCAGTACTCGCTGATCGGAATCGCGCTGCTCGCCTCCACGGCGCTCGTCCTTCCGGCACTGATGCGGATCATCACCCCCGCGATCTCGGCGGTCGGCAGCGGCGGCTCCGGGGCAAAGGCCACCGCCGGGGCGCTTCTCGCCGGTGCGGCCCTGCTGACCGGCGGCAAAGCTCTCGGCGGCAAGCTCGCCGGCGGCAAGGCAGTCCCGCCCGGAGGCGGATTCTCCGGCGGCGGGCGGAAGCGGCACACCCGGTCTCGTCGGCGGTGGCGGAAACCCGGGGAACGGCGGTGGCAGCCGCGGGAACCACAGCGGAAGCCGAGGCACCCCGTCCACCCCCGGGCCCCGCCAAGGCGGGCCCCGCGGCAACCGGGGCGAATGCCGGCAGCGGCCCGAAGAAGGGCAGCGGCGCGAAGGCAAGCAAATGGGTCGGAGCCGGAGGAGGCCGCGCAGCCGGTCTGTCGACAGCGCCGCCGGTGACCTCGCCGGTGACAACTACGCCCACCCCACCAGCCGCCACAACATCCCGCGATGACCAGGAGATACCGATGACCAGTGAGATTGCGCGAATCCAGCTCGGGAAGATCGCCGACGTGTGCGAGCTCGACCGAGCTGGCGTGTTGCGGCCGGTAGAGGCTTTCCGCGCCGCCGATCCCGGCTCGTGCGACGTTGACCACGCACCGACCTTGCTGCCGCCCACCGGTGGTGATCGTCGGTGAGCGCGACCCGAACGAACAGCGAACCGCAGGTCTATCTCGGGGGCCGGGCACCTCGAAATGAAGGCGTCATGGGCCTGTCCGGGCCGGTGACCTGGTTCATCCTCGGCACGTGATCATCTCGCTGCTCGTGCTCATGCGCTGGGGCCTCAAAGTCGGCGCGATCACCGGCGGGGTCCTCCTGCTGGCCGTAGTCCCCATGGTCCTCAAACGTCACGGCCTCACCGGATACGAAAGGTCCCTTCTGGCAATGCAATTCTTCGGCGCACTCCGACGTAAGGAGAACATCTACCGCGGCGGCTTGTTCTCCGAGATGCCCGGCGGGAAATCGCAGCTCCCCGGTGTCCTGGCTCCGACGAAGATGTACGAGGGCGAAGACAGCGCCGGCTACCGGTTCGGCATGATCCACATGCCGAAGACGAACCAGTACACGATCGTGATGCGCGCCTGGCCGCAGGGTGATGAGGCCGTCGACCGGGGGCTGGTCAACCAGTGGGTCGGGGAGTGGGGGATCGTCCTGGCCTCGGCGGGTCTGACCAGTGACATCGAGGGAATCGTCCCGGTCCTCGACACCGTTCCCCGAGACCGGCAACGCCCTGCTCACTCAGGCCCGGGCCATCACCCGCGTCGACGCCCCGCGCTGGCGAAGGCCGTGGTGTTCGAAGGCGCGACCGAGTTCCACCGCGACGAAGTGCAACTCGCGGCCCGCGTGGCGATCACCTTCGCCGCGACCACCGACGAACGCAAGAAGGACCCCGGTGCGCAGGCCGTCGAGATCGGGCGCCGTCTGCCCGGCATCCGCGCCGCCATCGAGGCCTCCGGTGTCGCGGTGCGCCCGATGACCGCCGCCGAGATCACCGGGGTGGTGCGCCGCTCGTTCGACCCGGCATCGCAGCTGACGATCGAACGGGCCGAAGCCACCGGCGACGACCACGGGATCACCTGGGACAACGCCGGTCCCATCTCGCACGAGAACAAGTGGGAAGAGTACTGGCACGACGGCGGCCGGTCCGTGACCTGGCTGATGAGCGCGGGCCCGAAGAGCGCCGTCGACGAATCGACGCTGCGACGTCTGATCGCCCCGCACCCGGACCTTCCCCGCAAGCGCGTCGCAATCGTCTACCGCCCACACCGCGCCGCGGACGCGGTCAAGATCATCGACGACGACTACCGCAACGCGATCGTCGCCGCTCAGAACCGCAACCGGGGCATCAGCTCGGCCGCCGCCCAGATCGACGTCGAACTCGCCGAACGGTCCCGCGACGAACTCGCCCGCGGACACGGCGCCACCCGCATCGGGCTGCTGATCACCGTCACCGAACCGATCGAGGCCGACATGCCCCGAATCGATGCCCTGGTGCCGACCTGGCTGTGCAGTGCCAGCTCAACATTCGCCGCTGCTACCGGTTCCAGGACGCGGCATTCGCCGCCTCCCTCGGCATCGGTGTGTGCTGCCCGACCACGCGTCGATGCCGTCGGCGCTGACCGCCTAGAAGAAGGACGGCACACTGATGTTCGAGATCATGACGCCCGAACAGCGGGCCAAGTATCAGACCCGTGTCTACGCCGGTGGAATCGGCGGCGGCTGGGCGAAGTTCAAGATCCGCACCGACGACAACCGTCGCCGCAACGCGAGCGCCCGCGAGCGCACCGAGC
>NZ_JACCFE010000005.1 GCF_014256275.1 Rhodococcus sp. 4CII | reverse complement strand
GGTTCTTACCTGCGCTTTTAAATGGAACGTTCGATCCGGTCCCCCACACCCCAACGAAGCTGGGGAGGCGTGGGGGTGTGCCTGACCCGGCGCCCACTCGCCTTCCCGTGCCTCTCCATGTCATACCCACAGCATACCACCCACCCCACGCAACTCAAAACAGTCGAAAATCGAGAAACACCCAAAACTGTTTATCAACAACAAATTACAAACCTTACAACCTGAAATTTGTGCACAACACATGTAAAAACTTACTCACCAATTGATTACCCAACCATGTTGCAAATAAACACTTTTCAAAACGGCTCAAACCGGACGAAACAGACACCCCGCGCGCCCGCCGACACCCCGGTGCCGGCACTCCCCCGACACACCCCGCCGGCACCCCCACATCACAAACCGGGGACATGTCATCACACCAGGTCACAGCACCATTACGCCCACGGGTGCCGATGTCGCATCGATCCCACCCATAACCACCTACGCACCGCCCAGAATGGGCAGCAGCGGATCGCGTCGCTCGCGGCGACGCCTGGGAGGGAGCGCGTCATGGTGTTCGAGAGATTCTCCGATCAAGCCCGACAGGTGGTCGTCCTCGCCGCCGGCGCCGCCCGCACCCACCACCAGAACTCCGTCGGCACCGAACACCTGCTCGTCGGAATCCTCGACGCCGGCGGCCCCGGAGCGGCAGCGCTGACCTCATGGGGCGTCACCGCGCCGGCACTCGAGAGTAAGCTCGGGGGTGTCAGCGCACCGGCGGGATCCACCCCCGGCCGCCGGGCACATCCCATTCACCCCGAAGACGAAGAAGATCCTCGAAGCCAGCCTGCGCCAGACCGCCCTGCTCGGCCACGAGGAGATCGGCACCGACCACCTCCTCCTGGCCCTGCTCGACGACCCCGCCTCCACCGGCGCTCACATCCTCACCGACCTCGCATCCCTGCCCATCAGCGAGATGCGTGAGCACCTCAGACGCGAACTCCCCCAACAGCCCACCCCAGGCCCCGCCCACCGCATCCCCATCCGACTCAGCAACGACGAATACACCCGCGCCCACGCCGCCGCCCACACCGCCGGCCAGAACCTCGAAACCTGGATCCACGACCACATCACCGACGCCCTCAACACCGAACAACCCGAATAACAGGTTCAATCGCCTACGACGAATCATCCGGGACGTGTCATAAGACCAGTTCAGATGGTCTTTCAATGCGGATGCGTCACCACAAACAGCTCATGCATGAACGGCACCATAACCCCGACTCACGCAAGGGCCCCGGGACGTGTCATCTGTCCAGGCCAGAGCGCTCCCCAAGGCCGCGGCTCATGCCGTCCATCCAGGCGATCACATCGAACACGCGCAGTGCGGAGATCTCCTCGGGCATACCCGCGGTGTCGCGGATATTCAGCAGCCGGTGGTGCAACGCGCCGTCATCGGCCCGGAGCGCCTCCCGGACCGGGTTCAGATGTGCTCGCCCGGTGCCCAGGACCTGGCTGACGACCGAGTCCCAGATCGGATACAGCCAGGGGCGTTTGCGGGCGATCAGCTTGGTTGCCTTCGTACAGGCCACGGAGGGCGGTTTCCAAGTCCCAGGCGGGCCATCCGGCGCTCAGCGTCTTCGGTTCGTCGACCAGGTCCCGATCCGGCCCTATCGCCGTCAGAAGGGCGTTCAGCGCCTCGGCCTGGGTGTGCAGGATCGCCCGCGCCGCCGTGGGCGGAATCTGCACGGACAAGAACACCCGCAGCGACCAGGTCATCCGCGGTGAACCGGTCCGCCTCCCCGGCCCGGTCGCCGGTGCTCGACCAGGAGTCGAAGTGCGCACCGACATAGGCGTCGTCGCCCAGGTATGGGCGGCCGTAGTACCGGTTCAGCGACGTGATCGCCGCAGCGTCCGAGTCGGTCGCGAGGGTGGTGGGCAGCCGGAATGTCATACCCCGCACCCTCTCACCCCTCAGGCGCCGGCGGCCGGGAACCGAGCCTGGTGGTCGCTACGCGCCCGGAATCAGGGGCCGTGTCGGTCGACGGCTGTCTCCGGCAGCGTGCGCGCCTTCTCCGCCAGATCCGGCAGACCCATCGCACCCCACCAATCACCATAGGCCCGCGCCGGGGCGGGCTCCTCGTCCACCAGCACCACCGGTTTCGGTGGGATACGCAACCCGGGCCACGAACCGGGCGATCTCATCGGCCGTCAGGCTCTCCCAAGCGGCGACGGTTGGGGTCACTCTCGATACTATTCGCCCCGAGGTGCGGACATCGAACAGATCGACTCAGCGGAAAATGGGGAAACAGTAATGCACATGAGCCGTATACGCGTTCGCGGCCTTCGGGGAGCTGCGGATAGCCCCCTAGAGATCCACATACCCGGCCGCTTTGCGGTGATCGCCGGCGCCAACGGCGGGGGCAAGACCACCCTCGCCGATGCGATCTACCTTGCGCACTCCAAACGGTTTCCCCACCTGCCAAGATACTCAGCCGCTGCACTCGGAAGCGGCGACCGTGACATCGAGGTGGAATACCGCTTCGACTCCGACTCGACCCGCGAGGGGCCTCTCGGGCGGCAGCTCCAAGATCAGGCAGGACGATGCTCGCCGGGAACCATTGCCGCGGAGTGGGCACGGACCATGCATCGCAACCTTGGGGCGATCTCCACCAAGCCGTTGGGCGTTGTCTGCGACGTCGAGTCGCAAACTCTGCTCGTACACCTGCCCGCTTGGCGTAACCCACTGGACGAACTCGCGCGCCGTGAGACGCGAATCCTCGTGGAGCTGCTTCGAGCCCAGCAGCAGAACCGCGGCCGCGGGCGAGACCTGTCCCACCTTCGCGGCCGCGCGTCGGGCCTCCTCGATGCTCTTGCCACCGACGGTCTCCTCGCTGGACTGGAAGAGCGAGTCGGAGAACAGCTCCGGGCGCTCTCCGCTGGCGTCTCCCGAAACTGGCCTTATATCCGTGGGCAAGTGGTCGACGACCGGTACCTCGCACGGGTCCTCGAGCTGATGCTAGCCACCACCGAGGGGCGCGCTGGAGCACTTCCGCTCGAGGTCGTGGGCCTAGGCTACGTGAACCTACTCCACATCGCCGTCACCCTGGCAGCCATCCCGGACGCAACACAAATCGCGACCGCTGCCGGCGTCGACGCGAACGCTGGGTCCGGACAAGCCGACGCTCAACCGCCCCAGGACGCGGCCCCGAATGAGGAACTGGAAGAGGCTGAGCGGGTCCTGCGCCAGGCACGCGCAGAGAGCGAGAGCGCCGAAGACTCGTTCTTCCCCGACGGCGCCTTCCACGTCACCCTCGTCATCGAAGAACCCGAGGCACACCTGCACCCTCAACTCCAGCACTCGCTCGTCCGCTACCTGCGCCGGCAGGTGCACCTACGCCCGGAATTGCAGGTCATCCTGTCCAGCCATGCCACCGACATCGTTACTTCATGTGATCCAACAGAGGTCGTTATTGCCCGACGGGACGCGACGGGTCAGCGTGTATGTCGGGCTGTGGCAAACATCCCGATGACATCGCGTGACGAAGTGCTGCGTAAGACTCGGCTGCACCTCGATGCCAGCCGTTCTGCGTCGCTGTTTGCCGATCGCCTCCTGCTTGTCGAAGGTGTCACCGAGGCGGCTGTGCTTCGAGAGTTGGGCTGGGCTTGGGCTGGCGGCGACGACGACAAGCAGGCCTTCATCGACGCGTTGAGCATCGTTCCCATGGGCACCAAGGTCGGACCATGGGCGGTGCGACTGCTCGCGACTCAAGGGCACGAGTTGTGTAGCCGACTCGCGGTCTTGCGCGACAGCGACCTTGACTTCGGAGACACACCCACGGCTCCCGATTGGGCTGCCGAACATGACAGCTCGGTCGTGCTTGTCGAGCACAGCCACCCTACGCTTGAGCCGCAGCTCACAGAAGGCAATCAGGAATTGATCAGAGATGCGCTCACTGACATCGGTGTCACCGTTCCCGACCCCATTACACCGCAGGCGATTCGGGATCTATTCCGGAGCAAGCACAAGGAGGGGGACGTGGTCATGCCAGCTGGCAAAGCTGCCAGTCGCAAAGGCGAGTTCGCGCAGGCGCTTGCAGGTCGGCTTCGAGATGCACGCCAGAAGCGACTTCTTGGAGAATCCTATGTCCAGGTCCAAGTTCCGGGGCCGCACGAGCGCATTTTCGAGTTCCTCTACCTGATGCCAAAGCCTTCTCCCCTCCCGGATGAGGGTGAGGCTTCCGCTCCCGTCCCTGCCAGCGCATCATGACCGGCGGCCTCGCCCATGCCGGCGCGATCGACACCCTCACGGTTGAGCAGCGTTTGGCGGCGGGGACTTCGAGGAGGAACGTCTTCATCGAGGCAGGGCCCGGCACCGGCAAGACCACAGTGTCTGCGCAGCGATTCGGCGTGCATCGGTTCGCTGCGGAACATCGCCATGACCGACGGGCTGTGGTCGCTGTCAGCTTTACCCGCGCCGCAACCTACACTCTGCGTCGCCGAGTGCAGAGGCTGTGGGGTCCAGGCGCAATGACATGGCCACACCGAATCGTCACGCTCGACACGATCATGTCTGACTTGCTGCACGACCTGCTGCGCCTGAAGTTGGTTGTGTGGCCCAATGCGGATGTATTGTGGCCCGACGGCCAGGTCCTTCTGGATGTGTGTGACAGTTGGTCATCCTGTGGCGGCACAGAGAGTACGAGATCGGTGTACACGCTAAGTCTGGCTGGGCGGCATGTCCAACTTCAGGAGATCCTTGCCCCGACCTGGAAAAAGCGAGTGCCAGCCGCCAACGTGGTGACTCTCATGGAGCAAGGAACTTGCACCCACCAGGACGTGCGCGACGTACTCGCGCTCGCGCTGGCGGACCCTGAATCCGCCGGCCGAGTGCGTCAGCGACTCGGCGAGACGATGAGGGCACTCATCGTCGACGAGGTCTTCGACGCCAACGACCTCGACATCACAATAATCGAGTCAGCCATCGCCGCCGGTGTAGCTGTAACCCTGGTGGGTGACCCTTGGCAAGCGCTCTACCTTTTCCGCGGCGCCCGACCACAGGTCATACCTCAGATGCTCAAGCGCGCCAACGTGCCGACGTTGCCCCTCACACAGTCATTTCGTTGGCGCGATAGCGAGCAACGTATGCTCGCCACAAGGTTGCGCAATGGAGACGGGGTGACCCTCCATACCTACCCGGGTGATCTCGACGTGGTTCTCGCCTTGTGGTGGGAGGAACTGTGGGACACCGGCGGTGGCGTCCTGCCCCTTGCCTTCGGCTCCTTCAAGGGCGGGTACGAGGAAGCTGCAGCCACCCTGCTGCTGAACCACGTCACCCGCAACATCTTCGAACTCGAAGCTACCTTTCTCAACGATGCGCTCACCGCGCTTAACGTGCAGGACCGCGACAGCCTAAGGCAACTCGAACCCGGACTCCAAGATGTGGTGCAGCTTTTGAAGCCAGGGGGAAAGGACGCCGTAAAGGCGGCCTACCTGCGGCTCGTCGACGTCATCAAAACCGTGTCGGCCCGAGAACTGCGTAAGCCGCGCACAGCTCACACGCGCCGTTTGGCTCTTCTGCAGGAACGACTAGCCTTTCCCGGTCGTCTGGTCCCTGGCCTGACTACGCATCAGGCAAAGGGAGCGGAGTGGGATGTCGTCGGGGTCCGGCTGCGTGACACCGAGCGGGCAGCACTCGCCGCTGGCCTGTCGCAGGCTGAGGACATGCACCGCAAGATCTATGTTGCGTGCACCCGGGCGCATCGCCGGACCATCGAGGTTCTGCCCGCCACCAACCCGTGAGCCCTCCAATTCCGTCCCCGCCGCAATCACGGCAATTCCTCCGGTCCAGAATGTTCGATCACAACGAGTAGCCCAAACGATCTCGCCGCGCGGAGCCTTCAATCGCTACCGGAACGAGCCGGCGACGTTCCCGTGAGCGCAACCTTCGCAGTAATGACCACTCTATCGGGGACCGCATCGGATGATCCCGATTCCGAGCGTACGACAGCTCGATAGATGATCGAATACTCCCGACATCCAATCGAGCGCATGCCCGCAGTTGCCGATCCGAAAGATGCACGTTCATGCACTCGACTGTTGCACGCAATGGTAGATACATTGCGCACCAATTGATTTCGATACGAGTGCGTCGTACAGTCGGCACATGGAAAGCGACAAGTTCGAACGGCTCAGCGAGTGGGGGACAGTTGTTGTCAACGAACCCCGAACCGGGTGTCGACTGTTGTGGGGTCGCAACAAGAACCGCTGGCTCCGCGCGACAGGCGACAGCGCCCGGTTCGAGGAGCCGGATGGCGAACCGGACGCTCGCCCCAGCCACACCGATCTCCAGCGCGTTCTCGAACTCGAGGAAAGGCTCACGCAAGTCGGTTGTCAACGTTGCGGTCTTCGCGGTCTCCATAATCATTGTGTAGCGCCGAATGTCTACGGTGTCCCGACGCGCTATTGCGTTCAGCTGCCCGATTGTTCGGTTGTCGAGGCTGCACAAGGAACGGGACAGCGAAAACATTGGGGTCACATCAATGCGTGTCAGGCCACGGACGGAAATCTGCGATTCGTCGTGTCGCGGCAGCGAGATGAGGAGATCATGTTCATGAACGCGATGGTCGCTACACGGGTGTGTCTTCTTCCTTGGTGTACGAAATGCGTCAACGCGGCTTCCCGTATTCCGCGAATCGCAGAGTTGGATGGGGTGACGGTGGAGGAGGTCGAGCGGCGCGAGATAGACACGCTGCTGGCCAGGCGCGCAACCTATAGGCAGGAGGGACGGCACCCGTCCCACGCGTGAACCTCCTAGACTCCCATCCTTCCGACGCCGGCTGTGACGAGCTGTGGGCAGTGCGCATTGCTGATCGATACCGCGACGACCTGCGCACCAAACCGCACCGTCCCCGGTGTGTCATCGACGTTCGAGGGCATCGAGGTCTACCGACCGGAGCAACGTGTTCAGGGACCGGCCTGCCGGTTGTCGGCTGGCGTGTCGTAGACACCCGGATGCCGGCGAAGAAACTCGACATAGTTGGCCTCCCAGGCGATTAGCACTTTGGTTGTCGGAGTGACAGCCAACGCGTTCAACAACATTTCCGCACCGTCAAGACGTCCTGACGGTCGATGCCGTCTCAAGGTGGTGGGCGTCGACCTTCCCATGGAATGGGACGACTTCCAAAAGTGCAGCGTTGCAGGTCAGCGGGCTCCATTTGTTCGCAGTGCCCGCCCCATGAGGCCACCGCCGTGCGCGGACGCCTGCGGGATCACGGGCGACCGAACTACCGCTTCGCAATGCCGGGCTCATGCGGCGCTTCGGTTCCAAGCCATGAACCAGTGGACATCCAGTGTTCGTAGAAGTACAGCCACTCGCTTGCCCACGGGACGATGGTGTCGGCGATGAAGTTTTCGGAGCCAACAAACTCGTCCTGGTAGTACAGACAGAGCTCGTTGCCCGGGTAGACGTGGGGCAACGGTTCACGCGGGCGTGTTTCGAGAGATGGGGACAAGACCTTCACCCTCGGGCGCTGCCGATGCTTGTACCGAATCCCTATTGTGTAGTGCACGCTCATCGGCGTTGGTTGCAGAGTGACTGACCAGACCAGAGTCCCGGACTTCACGGCAGGTGCAGGCTCGTCGGGAAACTGCTGCCGTAGACGAACAGCTTGTTGAGTGATGCTCAGCTGCCTACCGTGCGGTTTCGCCACCAAAGAACCTATGTGCCGGGACGGCGGTTGCCGTCGATGCTGTCGTGAGGAGCCCCCCGGTTGAGAAGTGGACGTTCCCGTTTTCCCGGGCGGTGTTGGTCCGTGCGCCGAGCGTTTTCAGGGCCTCTTCGACCGGGGCGTTGCCGAAAGCCTTCGCGATCCGCTGGTGGAGCGCGACGACTCCCTTGGTCTCCAGGAGGAATTCGTTGAGATCGCGCTCGACAGCCGCTCGCCAGTCTTCGAACTTCAGGCGTCGAGTCTCGTACTCGTTCCACTTGTCGGCGAAGTTTTCACCGTCACAGGCGGGGTTTTCCACCCAGTACCGCCCGCTGCGCTTTTCGATGTGCTCGGGCATTCGCTGTACTGCGCTCATGGTCGCGTCGACGAGGTCCGTTTCGCCCTCGTATCCCTTGCCGGCGAGGGTCGTGATGAGGCTGGACGGGGGGCGGTCGTCGAGGTCGTTGGCGAAGTAGATGTCTCTGTGTCGCTTGAGGATTTGTACGACGCGGTGGAGTGGGGTGCGTACGCGGTGATTGGGCACCGCGTCGACCGAGCCGTACGAACTGGCCAGTATGGCGCGTTCTTCCTCGAACTGCTTGGCGCACTGGGTGCGGAACCACTCGACGTAGGCCAGCGGGTTGGATTTCTGCCAGTTCCGTAGGTTGCGGTCCGTGAGCTCGATCGCGGTCGCCGATGGGGAATCGGCATCCGGAATGGCGGGAAGCACGTCCATGTGGAAGTTGTCGTAGTGCAGGCACCAGGAGCGTCGGCCTTCGGAGACTTTGCCGGGGCTCTCGCAGGCCTCACCGTCATGATCCTTGCGGTAGTCGTCAAGCAGTGCGCCTACCCTGTTTTTGAGTTCCTGCTGCGTGGTAGAGGTCTTTGCGACGTCGAGTTGGGACACGAGGTCCAGGTCGTACTCGCCGTCGCCGTGGTGCGGGCGCACGACGGTTCCGAGCATGAAACTTCCCTGGACGTAAACCTGTGCGCTTGCCTGGGAGAGGTGGTCACCTAGGTCCAGGTAACAGCTTTCGGCAGCCTTGAATGCAGCGTCGGTGATGTCGAGTTGCTCGATGGTGGTCCCGAGAAGCTGCGAGATCTGCATTTCCTTGCTGTCGGCGAGGATGGTCATGTGCGGCTACTTTCGGTCGGCTCGGCGGCGCTGGACGCTTGCGGGGTCTTCAACTTGTTTCGAGAGCCAGGGCGTAGGCGTTGTTGATGCGGTCGAACACCCGAAGCTGAGCGTGAGCTCCTGTCATGTGGGCGCGGCCAATCTCGACCGCGGCGGCGGCGGACACTGCCAGGACGAGGCTGATTGGCTGGTTACGGTGGTCCGTTTCGAGGGTCGCGAGAACTTCCCGCCACTTGTCGATGAGAGCCTCCAGGTCCTCGGAGCTCTGCAGAATCTTGGGGTTGAGCTTCACGCCTTCGGCGCGGATGTCGTAGCGAGGCTTGCCTTGCAACTCCGCCGGGAGCGCATCGAGATCTACAGGTCCGCTGACACTGAATGTGACGACCGGATCGCCCTGCCCGGGCACCTCGGTGACGCCGAACGTGAGGTTCTTACTCCGACCCTCCGCGTACCAGCCCCACCCTTCCCCGCTTCCACGGCGACGATTGTGGACGGTGACGTTGGTGACGTCGTCGAGCAGAACGCCAAGCTGGACGAGGATGGGAATGCGTGCGAGCGCGAAGACCGAGATGTGGTCGATTTCCTTGGTCTTCAGGTGATTGTTCAACGGCCGAAGGCGTTTCCTCAGCGTGAGGGCGGTCGACTTCCAGTAAGTGCCGTCACTCTCGTCCTCACCGTCATGGGGGCGCAGGTCGACCTCGCAGTTTTGGCTGTCGTCGTGAAGACTGAAGTCGGGGAACCGCTGCTCTCCCAGGAGAGCCCGGACAACGGCCTGCTTGCTGAAATCGACTGCGTGACCCCGGACGTCCCCCGACACGCGGATCACGGTGCTCTTGGGCTTGCGCAACAACCCAGTCAACTCCCGGACGTCCCGCTCGTGTTGCTGCTTGAAGGCGAGGAGCTGCGCCTCGCCGTAGGTGGACCAGTGCTCGAAGGTGTCGATGACTTTGTGCTCGCCAGCGCACAAAAGCATGAGGTTCTCGGGCAGTGCGCGCTGCTCGAGCGTCTTGGAACTCTTGCCGCGCGGCGATCCCTTCTCCTCGGTGGCGCCGACGATGTGGGCCAACTGACCCGTGAACACAGACTGGCCGGTGGTCTCGTCCTCGGCGAGGAACTCCTTGCAGAAGGTGCATCGCCCGCCGGCAGCGACCCACACCCGCCTTGCGTCAAGGTCGCCCACGTTCACGCGCTTGCCCTTGCGGTCGACCGCCGGAATCCGCCCAGGGCTGACTGCGGAGTCGGATCGCTTCGGGTCGGAGGTCTTGGGCATCGCGAGGTTCCTATGTTTTCGGACACGTAGGCGGGAGCGCGCACTCGACCTTTGCCTGAGTAGCGAGACTTCTGCGAACAACTATGTGTTGAATCAGAATTTGGCATTCGAGGATACTTCTGCGTCGACAGACATCCGCATCGTCAGCAGATCTTGATGGTGCGAGCTGTCGCACAACCGCGGCCTGCCGTGCGACCACTGGTGAATTGGCTGGCATCATCTTATGTGTTGGACGGCCTGGGCGGGCGGCGCTCAAGAAGCTCAGCGAATGCGAGTTCGATGAAGTCCCCGCCACAAGGGCGGGGGCTTCATCGAGCAATGTAGAACTACCGGGGCTTGGGCTGGATGGTGATCTTGCGGATAGGACCAGGAACCTGGATGGTCTTACGCTGGCCCGGCTTGATAGTGATGCGCTTCGTGGCCATGCGCTCAGCCCTTCGACTTGCGGGGATCATTCCCGGGCGCAATGGTGTCCTTCGCCCGGATCTTCCCGTCACGGCCCTGAATACTGAGATCGCCCCCACCGAGATTGCCAACGATCTGGCGGCCGCGGTCAATGGCTTGCTTCTGCGTTGGCGCGTGAGCGCCGGAACGCTTGCCGCCACCACCTTTGACGTCCCAACCGCCGTTTGGGTTCTTAGCGACGATGCGGTCGTTCTTCTTCATAGGCTTCCCCTTCGGGACACGGGAGAAGAGCTGTCCCAGCATGTGAATAGCCACAGGGTGCTTGCGCAATTAGAGACCCTGTATGTAACCTCGCCCGTACAACCGCAAATTGTTGGGATTGAGGTCTAGCCGGTCACGTACTGGTTGGGCCTCTTCTCATTTCAGATGCCAGAGTTCTGACCCACTCAGTGTTGCCTGGCTCCCGACCTCTAGCAAGAGGTTCTAGTGGGCGAGGGCTCGGTTTGCCCGGTTTTTCCCCTATAACCGCACCTCAGCCACCGAATGTGATTTTCGTCACCAATTACACTGATGTTATTCACTGCACCGTCCAGACGGTATGCCAATTGGGGCCCTAGAACGCACACAGGGTCCCGAAGTGGAAACCTTGAGGGTTAACACGTAGGAGAAGCCAGCTCGTGCACGCACAAGCGAAATGAGACCCGGTTTCCGTGTTGGGCAGACGATCCGCGCTGGTTACGGCCTTATACCACACCCCTCCGACACCAACTGTGGATAAATTGTGGACAACCCTGTGGGTTGACAGCTGGAGTCGCATAGAGATAATCGCATCTGATCGCGTCAGACAAATGCGAACAGTTTGGACAAACCCCGACGTACTCGCCGCCGATACCGCCCATGTAGACATCCCAGGGTCGGAATACGCCAAGCAGCTCGCTGGGAGCGACAGTGGTCCCAGGCGAGGTGTTCGTCGTAGCGGATGCGGCTTCGTCTGCATCGGTGGAGGATGCCGACGAGGCGGTTACCGACGGCGCGTAGGGCTTGGCGGTGTCGGTCTGTCACCGGCGATGCTCGCTGGTCGTAGAACTCGTAGGTGCCGGGGCTGGACAAGAGGTAAAGCAACCGTCGACAAGTTCTTTAACCGATTACTCAGTCCCAGAATGATATTCAGTTAGAAGTCGCCAAGACAAAGCCACTCTAAGGGAATCGGCAGAAGCCAAAATTCGTGCACCTACGATCTTCGAGTTTCGCGAAGGTCAGTCGTCATATCTCACGATGAAACGAAGTACCCACGACAGGCACTGGCTCGCGACATCTTTCACTGACAGCAGCGCCCCGGCCGCGACCTCGCCGCCCGCATCATCGCCGACCACAGCGCCATCCTCTCCCCCACCTGAACCAGAACACGACCGTCGCCGTGGCCGCCGCAGTCGCAAGCTGGAGTATGGGCTCTCGCAGCCATCACGCCAGCGCAAAACACCGAGGCCGCGACAAGAGACATCTCCGTGCGCAACCACTGGAGAACCGTGAGAACAACCGCGCTTTCGCCACGCACGAGGGGTCCTGTCCGCGCCCTGGTTCATTGATGGGACGAAGGCAAGCGGCCATGGCGTAACAGAGCCCGGCCGGCGGCGAGCATTGAATGGATCGTTTCCACCGTGGCGGGAAGGCCTTCGTCTTCGTGACGGTCGACGATGGAGATGAACCAGTTGTGGACCTCGCCATCGATGACGACACCTCGGACCAGAATGGGCTTGAGCTCCTCAGGCTGCGGTGGAATGTCGATAAACAGTAGGTCGCCGCGGTCGACCTTTGCCAGGTCGACCTGCAGCCCGATCGGCACCGGGAAGATTGTTTGTTGCAGTGCCTGGACGTATCTACGCCGAACGACCGGGCGCTGTTTGGCCTCATGGCGGCTCGGCGTCACGGCGTTGATGACGTCGATGCCATCACGCTTTGTGGTGGCGAGCCCGATGACCAGCACCCCACCGTCGGCGGCGTTGGCAAATTGGGCTACGGCGCGCGCAAGCTCAATCTTGTCGTTTGGTGATTTAAGGTCGTAGTGCTGGCGCTTGGCGTCGAGCCACTGCCCTTCGGGCTGTCCGATCAGCGCGTTCATATTCCCGCCCCGCAGCAAGTCGAGCACGTTCTGTCGCGTCATCTGCCCTGCGGTCGCCTGCAGAAGCGCGACCGCGTCCAAGCCGATCTGTACGAGTGACCCCATCGTCCTACCGCGCGTATGGAATCCGAGGTTGAGGACGATTTCCCATATTCGGCCCGCGTCGTGTTCATCAGCGCCCACTAGCCACATGCGATTGCGCGACAGAAGTGGGGCGATCCGGTCACGTGTGCTGAACCCAGTTGTGAAGTCGTCCGGTATCTCATCTATGTAGACACGAAGTTCCATCATGAATTCACCGGTGGTGGAATCCAACGTGAAGGACACCCCAGAGGATGTCGTCCACTCGTCGAAGCTCTCGTTTGCGTCGTAGCCTACGTGTGCCACGACGATGTCAGGGACATTGTCGTCGAGCGCTGTGCGTGCGCGGCGCATCGTGGTTCGCAGATCGGTCGCTTGTACATTGACCAAGTCGTCGACGTGGACCTTGACCTGCCAGTCGTCGTCTACGTCTCGCTCGCGTTCGCCGAACTTCCAGTAACAGATATCCGGCACTCCGGGATCTTCGAAGTGTCCTCGCCGTTCGCATCCGCCGACCGCCACATTTCCCCGCACGATATCGCGTCTCAACACGTATGCAACTCTCTCACGCTGGCGGTTTTCGAGCGATGAAGGGCTCGTTGTAGATATCCGCGGCCCGACTGGACGCTCTGTGGTGGATCGGATTCCGTGGACACCAGTCCGCCCCACACTGCTCACTGCTCCGTTTGGAAAGTGGACATGTCACAGATCGTCGAAATCGGCAGCGCAGATAGTTCGCAGATCGAGGTGTCGCGCCACCATTGCTGGGCACGAAGGATGTGCACTCACTGTTGCTCGTGCGAGCCAATCGGGCGCGCTTCGACTACCGTCCTAGAGAGCCAGTGGATCATTCACTGAGCGACCGTGACGCCCTGGCCAGGGGTAGGAGTGCCAGGCGTCTTCAAGAATGGGGTTTCTACCTCTCGCATCCACCCTGATCGACAGGACACCTCCACCCCTGGTATCGAGCTGATCGAGAAGCACTCGGCCGACGTCCGCGCGGTGGGTGACCAGGTGTTCAATGTCGCGCGCACTCGCCACCGCTACAGGTACATCCTCGATCCGATCAGACGTTCTGATCATGGCCAACCCACGGTCAAACAGGTCTGCTGGCGCAGTGTAGAAGGGCTCTGCCGTAACGATCAGACCTACTATCGGCCTGTCCGTCGGGATGTGCTGGAAGGCGGGATTGCCACCTGTCATCTCGTCGATGGTCCGACCTAGTTGATTGCGCGCCTTGTGTATTGAATCCCTTAGCGTCCGGACCAGCGTGGTGGCACCAGCGCGCGCTGCGGGACCAAGACGCTTCGACTTCACCTCGACCAAGAGGACTAGGTTCGGCATGATGACAAACCAATCTACGCTCTTCGACCCTCCACCCTTTCCATAGGCTATCTCTGGATATACGTCTGCACCGTCAATCGCTCGCAGTTGACGGCCAATGTAGTGCTCGAACAAGATTCCGAGATCGTTGGCGAAGCTCTGCCCGTGCGCCGCTATGCCCCTGTAGTACAGCCCACCCGGCGTCACCGTTCGCAGCACCAAGCTGGGCGCGGGGGCGAACAGGCGCCGCTCGTTTTTCAACTGAATGAACGGGGTACTCACCAGCGGGTTGTAATCGAACCGGGCAAGATGGTCGATTCCAGTCGAGTGCCTGTCCCATTCGATCTTGTATTCATCACGAGTCGAAGTGAGCCGCCTAATAGTCGTCAGAATGTTTGCCCGAGGATACACATCAAGCACCTCAGCGAAGTTCGGTTGGTCGAGCCAACGCGGATCGAATACTCCCCCGTTTTTGTAGGCACCTACCTGCAAGAAGAATGTAGCTCCAATCGCATCACGGAGAGGCATGCC
This sequence comes from Rhodococcus sp. 4CII, assembly GCF_014256275.1. NCBI lineage: Bacteria > Bacillati > Actinomycetota > Actinomycetes > Mycobacteriales > Nocardiaceae > Rhodococcus > Rhodococcus sp. 4CII. The sequence goes on along the minus strand of NZ_JACCFE010000005.1, from coordinate 151,579 downwards.
GCCCATCATCTCGGCGAGCGAGTCGTCGTTGACGACCTTCGTTTTCACTTGCGACAGGCCTTCAACCAGCCATGCATGTGAGCGGGACAGCTCTTCTAACATGGATTCTTGCCATGGAAACTGCTCGTAGGTGATAGCAGTCAGCAATGCCAACGGAAATCCGTCATCTTCGTCGTGTTTCGTTGGTATATCGGCCGATTCATTGAAGTAATACATCAACCGGTCGATCTCCCGGAGACTCAACTCTCGGCTGCGATATTCGTTCCCGTAGAGCAGCGACTCGCGTGCTGCCGCGGCCAAACCCCACGGAGGGGTACGCATCCTCACCGAATCGGGGTACGGCGGCTGTCCGAGGTCCGCTCCAATCGCCGCGAGGTACGGGATGAACTCACTTGGCTTGAATGCACGGCAGGCTTGCCGAAAGTCTCGATAGCTGAAGGTCTGCGTCATCGGTCTGTACCCATCCTTAAACAGTGTCGATGCCCACGGTCAGGTACCCGGGCGCGATTTACCACAGCAGGTCTTTAGCCAACTCGTCCCAGTCCCGAGCCGCGGCGCGATTTCGTGTCCGCCGATCGTGCGCGACCTGGACCGCTAGGCATCCCATGCGGAGGAGCACCGGAACATTCACGTGCCGCAGCGCCATCCCCTTCCGGCCATCGAGGACGATCATCCGCGCCAGCGTCTTCCCCGCCGACGCGAGCCCGACCAGCGAATGGGCCGCGAGGAGCAACTCGTTACGCCGGGCCTGCTCCCGCACGTCCAGACGGGCGCTTCCCGTGGCCGCATACGCCCGGGCATGCACATGGGTCCGGAGGATGACCTCGGTGGTGATCACGCTCAGCGACGGGGTGAGGAGCCCGGATCGCACGTTCAGACCATTGCCCGCCGTGCCCAGGTACACCTCGTGCGCAAACTTCCGGAGTGCCCGGTTGTCGAGTTCATACAGCCAGGAGGAGCAGGGCATCGGCAGGCTCATCGGGGTCACCACATCCGCCGCCAAATGCTGGGCCCAGAGGACGAGGGCCTCGGCGAGCGAATCGACCTCCCGAAACCGGCCACCCACGGTGACGTCGTATTTGTCGCCGTAGTCCCATCGGACGCCGCGGAACTCGCCCGCACGGATCTGCCGCAGCGCCTCGAACGGTCGGCCCAGATCATGCCCCGGGGAGCGGACCCGGTGGGCGCGGCCACCGAACCCGGGACCGGTGTAGTCTATCGGCAACCTCTTGCCGGCCCGCTCCCACGCCCGCATCCACCCGGCCTTCCTCGTCGCACCGAGCCCGTCGGCGACGGCTCCGTCGATGGCGGTGTCGTACCAGACCGCTGCCACCCCCAGCACGGCCGCGAACCCGACGGCGAGGACATCGTCGCGGTCCCACGGGATGCGTTGCCGGGCCCGCCACCGATCGAAACCAGCCCGCTGTTCGGGGGTCAGGGCGGCGTCGAGGTCGATGTCGGTCCACCCGCGCTGGGTGCGGAGCCGGTCATTGGCCGCGGTCAACTCCGCATACGAAGTGAGGGCGGCGGTGTCGTTGTCCGGCAGCCGGTCCGGGACCCCACCGGCCAGGGCGGTCTCGGTGGCCGATTCCAGCTCGGCGAGCCGGCGGCTGAGGGTGTCGAGGTTCCGGTCGACCGTGTCGTCCATGCTGCTCATTGCGCGGCGGGTTCCGGGAGACGCTCCAGGATGACCTCGAGTGCCCCTTCCGCCCGTTTGGCGTCCGCGTGCTGCCTGCGCAGTTCCTCCCGCAGTTCCTTGTTCTCTACGGTTAGCCGCGCGTTCTCACGCGAGAGTTCCCGGATCCGGTCCAGGAGTCGCTCCCCGTCGGCGACGACATTCTCGAGCCGCTCCTGCAGACTTTGCACGACGCGGCGTTGCTTCTCGTCCCGGTTCTGTGCCTCGATCAGCACACATCGTGCGATCAGGTCCAGGCGCATCGCATCGGCCACCACCTGACCGGTCGTCCACGGTGTCCAGCGTGCGCCGGCCGCGGCGACGCCCGCTCCGGCGATGCCCCCGAGCCCGGTAACCAGGGCGGTGCCGCCGGCGATGCCGAACCCGCCGGCCGCGATCGCGCCGCCACCGAGAGTGGCCAAACCGGCCGAGGTCGCCGCCGCCCCGGTCAAACCCGCGGCGCTGCCGATCGCGGCGCCGATCGCCGGTGCCGCCCACCCACCGGTGGCAACCCCGGCCGCCAGCCCGGCCGCACCGATGACGGCCACCTTCCCCCAGTGCACACTCTTACGCCGCAGCCGCCGGAGCAGAAGCGTGTGCTCGTCCCGCATGCGGTCCAGGTCGGTTCGGTCGAGGTGCGGGAACTCGTCCACCAACGCCTCGAGGTTCGTGCGGCGGGTGGCGCCGTGCCAGGAGGCTTTCGCCGGCCACGGGTCGAACAGAATGAGGTCGACCAGCACCAGCAACGACCGCTCCCGCGAGCCGAAGCACCGCGGCAGGCGCCGGCCCTGGGCCGCAATGGCATCCGCCGCAGCGTCCATCTGGGTGCCGATGTCCACCAGCAGTGGTGTCAGCCAGTCCGGGCGGTCCGGCCGATCCTCGGCCGCCACCTGACGGAAACCTGCGACGGCATCGCCCAGCACCGCCGCCTTGACGGCCACAGTCTTGTCGGGCTTCGTCGCGTCGATGTCCGAGCGCATCAACGACACCTGCATCGCCGCCAGCGCCACCGACTCCGACCAATCCAGCACACCGACCGGATCAACATCACTCGTGGACATGACCGCCCCCTTCCCACCCATCCAGAAGAGCAAGTATCACCGACCGGTCCGACACCGCGGCCCAGACACCCCCGACCACGGTGGGGTGTCAGTCAGCCTGCACCTCAATGTCATTCACTCAAATGACACTGCACACGATCGGCGACGGCGACGACCCGTGGCGCCTTGCTCGGTAGTGCCGTACGCCTCGGCTGGGGAGTGGGTATTGAGACCATCAACCTCGGCCCGTTCCGGGTGGCAGTCCAACTAGTGGAAGTCGATCCTCACCGACCCGGACGACGCCTACTGGCTGCACGAGCGGCTCCTCGCCTACCCTGACGACCTGCTGCGCATCGGGTTCGGCGGCAACGGCCTCGTCCAGGACATTTCGATCGAGACCGGGCTGCAGAACTGCCGCGACATGATCAACTTCTGCCGCGACGCCAACAACTCCGACGCGTCAGTTCTGGCTCACCTCCATGCCTCACCCCGACGTCGACTCCCCTGAGTACACCGACGCCCAGTGGGATGCGGGGTTCGAACCCGTATGTACCGGGACGTCGCCGACGAGGTGGGTGACCTGTTCGTCGACTGGCGGATCCTGCTCGGGAGACAATCCGAGGCGCAAAGCCTGTACGTGCCTGACGAACACCACTACGCCGATTCCCGTCACCGACTCGAACGGGGACGTGACTCTTCAGGACCCTCCGACCGTAGTGGTTACCTTCGGGTTTACCGCCAGTGCGCGAGCAAGAACGAAGGAACCCCACCAGCACGAAACACGACTGACGCGACTGGTGGGGCCCGGTACCACCCAATGGCAAGGGCAGCAAATGGAAGGTTACCAACCAGATGGATATCCGTTACGTCCGGTTCGTCTGGTTTGATGACCGCATGACGCAGAAGGTAGCCGGCCGCACGCCATCGGTCATCGCAGCGGTGCGCCTCGACGACGTCGCACTCGAGCCCAGCCCCATCGATCCAACCTGGATCCTCGACGGCATGCCCGTGGCTCGTGACGGGCGATGGACGCAGAGCCTCGACGGCACCACCACCCACTGGGTGTGGGACTGCACAGCAGGAACCTTCAACTGGTACTTCGCGCTCGAAGAGACGGTCCAGATCCTCGAGGGTGAGGTGACCGTCTCCTCGGCGGATCAGGCTCCTCGCACGCTTCGAGCTGGTGACGCAGCAGTCTTCCCGGCACACACCTGGGCGCAATGGCATATCCCGCGATACGTGCGCAAACACGCGATTCTGCGGCCCCACGCACCACGGCCGATTCAAATCCTGATGCGTTTCTACCGGGTCGTCAGCGCGCTGCCACCTGCCGGCCGCCGCCGAACTCTGTCCAACTAGGGTCCGGCTATGGGAGGCGAGTGGATCCAGATCGATCAGGACTGCGTGACGTGTGGCAACGCCGCGTTCCGGCACTACATCTACGCCAGCCTCGGCGGTGTGCTCATCGAGACCGATCTGTACGAATGCGCCACCCCGGGTTGCCCCGGACCTGTCGCGATCTGCGAACCAATCGACGGCTGACCGCATAGATGCCCATCGGCTGAACCGTGACGCGCTGCTGGTGGGGTCTCCGCCAGGCAACCACAGCCGCGGCAGCGTCGACACGGCAGACGATGTCGACGTCACAGGACGGGAAGAATCGCCACCGAACCCTGACACACTCAGAGCGACAATAAGAAGCGGCAATACACGCAGGATTTTCACCTTCGAGACACCGGAGCCACCCCCATTCCACTACGCCGACCGCCGCACCCGCCCCACCCCCCAGGCCACATCCAGATCACCCATACCTCCCTCCAGACGGCCAGCGCGTTAAGCATCACCGGATGGGCGCGCACAGGGGCCATCGCGCATCGAGGAGTCGTCGCGACGCGGCCCGTTCCTTCTCAGCACCCAGCTCGTCCGCGAACCGGGAACGAAATTGGCTCCGCCTCGGCCCACACTGATGCCCCGATACGCGCGCGCTCAGGAAAGCAGCAGAGCCGTGCAACGCGCCTGACCTGCGAGAAGCCGCTAGTGCGTGTGTCATTCAGATGAAAGACACACCGCGACGGCTTCAGCGACGAGCAGTCAGTCCTGGCAACCAAGACGGTGAGGTCGGACGGGTCGGTTGCTCGGACCTGGTGTGCGTGTGGAGTATTCGTAGGGGACCGCGGCCCTGCAGCGCCGCCATCAGAGGCGAATCGCTCAGCAGTCACCGTTCGCCGCAGCGCGGACAGCTTTCGTCACTGCGGCCTGGTCGACACGGCTCTGCGCATCCCACTCCGGAGACTGTCGCAGTTCCTGCAGCATCGCCTCCGCGAACTCATTCTGATCTGCCTGTGAGGCTTGCAATTCAGCGCGAGCCTCGAATATTGGGCCCATTTCGTTGCACGTCTCAGCGAAGACATCACTCGCGGACACAGTCACTGACGTCGGGTTAGGCGCACTCGCGTTCAGGCTTCTCGTCGACGATGGTGACGCTGCCGCTGCGGGAGGTGCGGTGATCCGCGTGATTGCGGGCTCGGCTTCCACCGTCGAGCTGGCCGGCAACGCATGGCCTGCGGTTGCGGCCAAGTCGTCGCCGCACGCTGTGAGGTACAGCGCGAGCACGCCGATGTGCGTTACGCACGAAAGGGTCCTTCTGATTCGCATGTCTGCTGGTGGCCTGTCAGGAGTGTGGACTGGGGGCGAAATGGGAGCCGCCCCGCACCATCATGTTCGTTACAAATCCCGTGAAAAGAGATACCAGACGGACCGGACATAACAGGTACTCAGGCTTCGCTGACCGAAGGCGAGCACGATGTGACAGCCAGACGCGCTACAGCCGATGTGCAGTGTTGACGGTCGATCGTGACGTTGGCGGCCAATTTCTGGGTCCGGAAACTACTCGATGTAGCCGATCTCAACTCCCGCGATGGTCCCGTCACCGACGATGGCGCTGCAGTTGAACTCGCTGCGGACGGTGGCACCGAATGAGTTGCTGGCGTCTACATCGCCGGTGACCACCCAGCGGCTCAGTGTGGTGTATTTGCTGTACCTGTCCATCTGCGAGTAGTCCTCGTCGATGGTCTTGAGGCTGTCGGTCTCGAACGCGGTCACGTCGCTGAACTCGGCCGTGCTCGGTGACTTCATCCGATCGGCCACGGCGCTTGCGCATCGGTCGATGGCGTCATCCTCGGTGCTGTCGCCGAACACAGTGAATCCGACGATGACCGCAACGATGACCAGGGCACCTGCTGCAATCCACACGGCCTTGCGGTTGTGCTTGGGTGGTGGGGCCGACGCAGATGTGCCCGTGGGTGCAGCCGGGCGGCAGGTGCATCGAGCTGTCGCGTCTCCGTCCAAGTCTGGCCGTCCCAGTAGCGGACCGAGTTGGGTGCTCCCGATGGGTTGGGATACCACCCGGGGGAGCCTGAGTCAGGCATGCGGGGCTCCGTTCATGGTTGCGCAGTAGTCGGTCAATGGAGAGTGAATTGAATTTCGCACGAGAGCTATTCGATGGGCCGTTCGATGAGCGCGAACGAACCACCGAAACCTCGTGCTGGTGGGGCGCTTCTACCAGGATGTCCCACCAACGGTCCGGGACAGCCAACAGCCCACAGCGGTGACGCTGCAGCGATTCGTGCCGAATAGCACAAGCCCGCGGTGCCCGAAGCGAACGAGCTCGCCCGAGTGGTGGTCGAGGGCCCGCGCTCCGTGTCGATCGGGTGAATGACACTGCTATACAGCGTATCCAACCGGAGTCCGGGCTGCCTCACCACTGCCGTACATGACGGGAGGCGGCGCCGCAGGACGCGACATCGACCTCCGGCGATGGACTAGATGTTGACTCCGTAGTCGCGGGCGATGCCCGCCAGGCCGGAGGCGTAGCCCTGACCGATCGCGCGGAACTTCCACTCGCCGCCATGCCGATACAGCTCACCGAACACCATTGCCGTCTCGATGGAAGCGTCCTCGGTCAGGTCGTAGCGCACCAGTTCGTTGCCGGTGCTGCGGTCTACCACGCGGATGAATGCGTTGGTGACCTGCCCGAAGCTCTGCCCCCGCGCCTGCGCATCGTGGATGGAGACCGGGAAGAAAATGTTGGTGACGTTCGGCGGCACCGCTTTGAGGTCGACGTTGATGACCTCGTCGTCGCCGTCACCGTCGCCGGTGAGGTTGTCGCCGGTGTGCTCGATGGACCCGTCGGGTGAGCGCAGGTTGTTGTAGAACACGAAGTGCTGGTCCGACAGGACCCGCTTGCTCTCGCCGGTCACCAATGCGCTCGCGTCGAGGTCGAAGTCGTGACCGGTGGTCGAGCGTGCGTCCCATCCCAAACCTACGGCGACCGCGGTCAGGTTCGGTGCCTGCTTGTCGAGGGAAACGTTGCCGCCTTTGGCCAGGGTGACGCCCATGAAGATCCTTCCGCCCACAGCGTGTGGATGCGCACTGTTTGCCCACCCCATTCGACGCTCAGGCTACCCACCTTAGAACGTGATGTTTCGGACACGCCATTGCAGGGTGAATCCGGGTCGTGCCCGTACTATCAGCGCGTGATCGGTTGCCAGACAGCACACACCGGAGATCGAGGACGAGGGTCGAGGCGCCGCCCGGTGCGACCATGTCCGGCGGGGCGTCCGGTGGCTGAGCGTTTGCCTCGTCCGTCGACGGTCGCATAGGCCGGCCACCTCCCCCTGCGGGCGGTACACGCGACACCCATGTCTGACCTCACCAGCACCTGGAAAGGACCGGCTCCGGCCGCACCTCATGACCGATCTCGCCCGCGGCCAGAACACCCCCATCGACGACGGCACGCTCACCGTGGCCGTTTCCGGCGTCAGCCAGGGCACCATCGACCTGATGGCCTTCCAACTCGGCAGTGATCAACGGGTCCGCTCCGATGCCGACTTCGTCTTCTTCAACCAACCCACCTCCCCCGAGGGTGCGGTCCGGCTGGTCGCCGCCGATCGCATCACGATCGACCTCCGCGCTGTTCCGGCCGGAATCGAGAAACTGTCCATCGCCGTGGCACTCGACGACCAGGTCGCCGGGAGCCTCGCCCACACCGGCAACCTCGGGGTCGTCGTCGAACAACCCACCGGGATGCGGGTTACCGCACGGGCGCTCGGCCTGACCACCGAACGAGCCGCCGTCCTACTCGAGGTCTACCGCCGCCAGAGCACCTGGAAGGCCCGCAATGTCTCCGCGGGCTGGAACACCGGGCTGGCAGCCCTGGTCACTCACCACGGTGTCGGCGTCTCCGACCAACCCGCCCCGCCACCGGCGACACCGACACCGCCCGCACCGGCGGCACCACCTCCGCCGACGGCGCCGCACCGGCACACGCCCGTGCACCCACCGGTCGTGGCCGCACCGGCATCCACCCCTCCCGCTCCCCCGCATACCCCACCATTGTCGCCGCCGGCGGTGTCGCCGATCAGTTTCGAGAAGGTCAAGGTCACCCTGTCGAAGGACTCGGCCACCAAGACCGCGCGCATCGACCTCCGCAAGAACCAGGGCGACCCCGACTGGGTGTTGACCGTCGGACTCGAATGGGACGGCCGCGGCGCCCACTACGACACCTATGGCCGGGTCACCCGCTACGGGACCGGGGACCTCGACGTGTACTTCTTCTGCCGCGACGAGGTCACCAACAAGTTCGTCGTCATCAGCGGCGAACCCCGCCACCGCGGCAGCCTCGACAAGTGGCCGTTCATCCACCACTACGGCGACAGCACAGGCCCCGGCAACAGGGGCCGGGCCGCGGTCGAACAGGTCCGCGTCCTGCCCACCGAGAACGGAGACCTATTGGTCAACGTCTACCAAAGCGTCGACAACGGCACCGGGGCGATCGACGCCTTCGGCCGGCCCCGCGTCGCCATCCGATACGGGCGCGCCGCACCCGGCGGGCTCCCCGGCGACGACGCCGACGAAATCCTCGTCTTCGTCGGCAATGGACAAGACTCCTACTGGGCCACCATCGCCCACATCGACGTCCAAGACGGCATTCTCACCGTCGACGGTGAAACCCGCTACAGCCACCCCGGCAGCGAACACATGCCCGGACTCGACACCACCGGCACCTGGGTCCGCGAACCCCAGGGCGGGCCCGTCGGCCGCAGCAAGAAAGCGAACCGCGGGATCGGACTCACCAAGTACACCGGCCGCTGCCCCACCCCCACAGGAAAGTACTGACCATGCACCCGCACACCCCGACACGCCTTGCCCGTGCCGCCGGCGTCCTCACCGCCCTGACCGGGATGCTGCTCCTCGGTGCTGGTCCCGCCAGTGCCGCGGAACCGGTTCTGGCGCCGACCATCACCGCCGACGCGGACGGGCTCGTCGTCCACGCCACCGTCACCAACCCGAACCCCGGGCCGCTGACCTACCCGGGAATCGAATGCTTCCCGCAACTGACCGACCACCAGAACCTCGGCGGCGACATGCCCTGGATGTGGCCGACCCTGCCCCAAGCCAGCGTCCCCGGCTTCGGCGCAGCCATCGGCGAGACCAAGCAATTCCTGATCACCGTGCCCCACCCCGGGGATTACACCGTCGAGGCGTACTGCTGGCTTCAAGGCGATGTGAACTCCGCCGCCGGCAGCGACAAGTTCACCCTCACCGTCGACGGGAGCACCAAACCGCAACCAGAACCCGAGCCCGAACGTCCTGGGATGCCGTTCTTCGGCAGCTGACACACCCCCCGCCCATATTCAGGTCTCAGCGCTGCGCGACACGGCTCAGCCATCGACGCGCCCGATGGATGCGGCGAACCGGTATCTCCTCGCGGCTCTCCTGCGTAGCCACGACACCGGCAGCCTCTCGGTGTCCGGCGGCGAGTCTCGCCGCGTCGCGGGCACGGCGGCGCTGGTCGTGGTATGCCGTCAGTTCGGCCCGCAACCCGGCCCGGAGTTCCGGGACCGACTCGGTGGCACCGAGCAGTTCGAAGAAGCCGGCAAGTGAGAAGGTGCGCTTGATCCCGTGCCGGGTCCAGTAGATCCCGACGTGATCGATGTGGTGTTCGTCGTCGAAGTCCAGAAGTGCATACCCGGCGAGCTGATAGACATCGGACTTGGTGATCGTCGTCGCGGCGTGAGTGGATTTGAAGTCGAGGAGCAACCCGTCGACCAGAAGATCCGCGTCGGCGCCCTCGACGGCGTCGGACCCGGAAAAGCTCAGCCCCGAGCGCGCGATCCTCGCATCGGCACGCAGCTGCCCGAGTCCGGTGTTCGCGAGGCAGACCTGGTCGTGGAGTTGGTCGATGACGAACCACGGTACCTGTTTACACGCCTGATCGAACGTGACCACCCTCCCGCCCTCCAATAGCGGTGTCTTGTCGATGACATGCGGGTACGAACGGTAGAGCTGGTCCAGCTGGCCGGCAACCACGCAGAGGCGGAGCAGGTCGTTCTCCATCGATTCGGGCAACTCGATACGGTCAGCAGGCTGCGGCGGGACCTCGGCGAACACGCCAGCGATCGCGGCCGTCAACTCCCCCAACAGAGGTGCTGCTTCGGGATGGTCCCTGGTCAGCGCCGCGTGGCCCCTGCGCGCCGACACCGGAACGGGATCGGCCGTGGTAAACGACAGTCTCAAGCGGAAATCGATCGATGTTCCGATCAGACCCCAGTCCGGCCGCTTCCCGGTATGACTGGACTTGGTCCGCAGCGCCTGCTTACGGACACCATCGTGAACCGCAGTCACCGCGGCAGCATTGGGAATCGACTTCTGCGCGAACCGCATGAACGGCGATCCGACCCACTCGATCTGAGACGTCAAGGACACCGGCCGAACAATACTGGGCCACTCCCGGGCACCCCGCGCAGGGACAACCGCCGACGCCACCTACATCAGCAACACCCTTTCGTCCGCAACGACGTCGATAGATCGCGACGCGCGCACATATATGCGAGTCGTCTTCGCTTCGGTCACCAATCACTCACGCAATAGTCGTCTTTCACCAGATATGCGGTTGGCGTCGCTACCTGACGCTGCCAACCGCGTCGAGGGCGGCGTTGTACTGCGGGATTAATGCCTCGTCGATGGGGTGCTTGCCGTCGCGTTTGTAGCGGATGGCGAGCAGGCCGTTCTGGTACACCTTGTCCGCTCCGAAGGCCTCGGCGTAGTGTGCCGCCTGAGCGACGTTGGAGAACAGGTACACCGAGACCTCGTCGACGGCGATCATCTGAGCGCATTTCAGATCGTCACAGCCCGCTGTGATGGTGCGGTCCTGACGGTTGGTGGCGGGTAGACCAGCCGCGACGAACGCGTCGATCACGTCGTGGGCGGTCACCGTCCCGTCGGCGATCGTCGGCAGATCCGGGGGGCATGCTTTCCGGTCGGGCAACGGCTTGAACTCGTACTGGCCGACTGCCAGCCCCGTGCGCGCGGCACCGAGGGAGTCGAGGGCGAACTTGCCGTTCGCCTGGCGCGCCCCGCCCACCGCCTGTTGGCCGTTGCCGCAGTCGACGAAGACGTGCCAGCCGCCGGTCTTCTTGGTGGAGGTGTAAATCCGGCGTACTTCGAGGAAGGCGGACTCGAGTTCCTGGTCGGTGTAGGTGCCGTTGACGTTGATCGTGAGGTATCCCTCGCGATCGACTCGGAGCCAGAAGGCGCGCATCACCTCGTCCGTGGTGGAGTCGGCCGGCGACGTCGGGAGCGCCGCAGAGGTGGTGGGTGCCGTGGTGCGGGGTGTGGCCGACGGGCTCGATGCGGCCGGTGCGTTTCCACCACCCTGGGTGTTGAGGATCTGCCAGGCGCCGAGCCCGAGAACGACGATGCCGATCAGGCCGACGGCGATGAAGTTGTTCCGCCTCCGTATCACCGGATCGACCGGCGGCGGTGGTGTTTTCGGGCCCTCCTGCAGTGCTCGCGGCCTCGTCGCCGAGGTCCACTGGGTGCCGTCCCACCACCGCAGCTGCGGTGTCCCCTCGGGGTCGGGATGCCAGCCCGGCGACGGGGTCGGTGTCGTCACGCGGGGATCAGCGCCAGGTACTGCGGGCAGTACGCCGCGATCGAGGCCTTCATGTACGCCTCGGCGGTCACCTGGTTGTCGAAGATGTTCTTGCCTTCGCCCAGGATCATCGACAGTTCCACCATCTTGTCGAACTTCTGACTATCGGGCAGCGTCGTGCTGGCCAGGGCGCTGCAGTTCTGTCGCGCGAGCGGGGTCAACAGCGGCACCTGGTTGGCCGTCGGGAAGATTCCGCCGTCGCGCAACTTCTGGACGAAGAGGTCGTCACCGGTCAACGTCTTCGTTGTCGTGGGAGCGGCGGTAGCCGGTGTCGGAGTCGACTCCGGTGCTGCGGACTCGTCGGATCCGCACGCGGACAGGGATATCACACCGAGGACGGTGGCCACGGCCATGGCATACTTCACCGGCCAATCAAACCAGTGGAGCCGAAGCCTCGGTATCGGTCGTGTGAATGTATTTTCCAGTGCCGCACGGAGGTCAACCTCCCCCGTCAAGGAATCGGTGGGTGTTCGGGAGGCAGACTTCTCGAGGGCACCGTACGGTGCCGCAGCCACATCATGGTCGGGTTCTGACGCTTTGGGGCTTGAATGTCACCGGAATGCGTCGATGATCGCGTGGATGATCCAGATCGGCAGCCATACGCCGCAGGTGATCAGGGTCAGGATGAAGTGCAGCAGGTGTGGGCACCGCGAGCCACCGTTGTTGTTCACCGTCACCGCCTGCGCCACGTTCACCGGCGGCGGTTGCTGCCAGTACTGCGGCGGCGGGAACTGCTGCTGGTGGTATGCCGCCCACGCCTGCTCCGGGGTCATCCCGGCCCACGCGTTCGCCTGCCCATTGTGGTCCCACGCCTGCGCCGGAGGCTGATACGGCGGCGGGTATCCGGTGCCGGGGCACCATACTGCGGGCCGTGGGGGTACGGCTGCTGGGGCGCGGGCTTGCCCCAGTCGGGGTGGTCCTCGTTGAACGGCTCCGGGGTGATCGTCATGTGCAGGTGTCCTGTTCTTCGTGTGGGCGTCAGGCGTTGCAGTTCACAACGGCGTACTGGCCGACGGCGGTCTGTTCGTCCATGACCCGGCCGTCGACGATGATCCGGCAGGTCACCGATTGCCCCTCGGTCTGCGCGCCGAGCCCGATCATCGGGTAGGTGGCGGTGTTGACCACATTCAGCGACCAGGGGGCCGACGCGGGGTACTCCTGCTGCAGCTCGTTCATGCCGTCGAACCAGGTGACGCTGTTGAGGACCGGCGAGTCCGAGATGACCTCGTAGGTAACGCTCTTGCCGATCTTGGTCACCGGCTTCGCCGCCAGCGGGGGAATTGTGGTCACCGGTGCCGGCGGGCGGGTGTACGCCGACGTCGGAGGAGCGGCGGGCCGAGGGGAGGGTGTGTAGATTGCGGCCGTCTCCACGAACGTCGTCGTCGTGGTGGTGGGCGGTGTGTATGGGGACATCAGCGGGCGGCCGTTTCGGGTCTCGACCGTCGTGGTCGCTGATGGCGCCGCAACGGATCTGGTTGAGGCCTCCGCTGCCCGGTCCCTCTTCACCTCCTCGTGGATGCTCAGTACGGCGGCGACGATCAGGCAGACCACGGCAACGCCCGCCGGCCAGCGCCACGACGTGCCTTTGGTCGGGTTCCCCTCGTCCTGCTGCTCGGGTTGCTGGTCAGGAACCTGCTCTTTCATCGAACACCTCTCTCTGGGGAAGACGGTGGGTCCGACACCGTCGGACCCCCGCGGATGTGGCTCAGAATCCGGCGTAGCTGCAGTTGACGACCGCGTACTGCCCGGTCGAGGTCTTCTCTTCCTTGATGTCGCCGTCGACGACGACCCGGCAGGTCACCGAGGTGCCGGTGGTCTGCGCGGTCACGCCGGCCATCGAGAACGTGGCGGTGTTGCTCAACGCCTTCGACCACGGTGCGGCCACGTTCGACTCCTGCTGCAGGGCATTCAGCTCGTCGAACCAGGTCACGTTGTTGAGCTCACCGCTGTCGGAGATGACCTCGTAGGTGATCTCGGTACTGTCCCCGGAGGGTGCGGCCGCAACCAGTGGCGGAATGCTGGTGGAGGGGCCGTCGTGGCCTGCGGGTTCGCCGGTCAGGGCCTCGGTGGGCGACTTGCCGTCCTCGCCGCCGCCACCGGCGACCGCGATGATCACGAACACGGCGATGATGGCCAGGATGATCCACGGCCACTTCCGCTTCTTCTTGGCCGGCTGCTGCGGAGGTTGCGGCGGGTAGTACGGCTGTCCGGGCTGTTGTGGCTGTCCGGGCTGTGGGGGGTACGTCATTGTGTGTCAGTCCTTCTCAGTTATCTCTCGGGTATTTCGTGTACTGGTTGTTGCGTCCGTGCGGCGCCCGCAGGTCCTTGGGATCACGCGAGGGTGAAACCTCCGTCACGATCGAATGTGACTGGGCCTGGGCCTGGAATGCGGCTGTACGTCTCCGCCTCGAATCCGGCTCGGCGCGATCAGGCAGGCAGGGCTGGTGCGGCGGTTACAGCGGGAGCTGTCGCCGATGCTGATGCGGTCCCAGGTGTCGCGGTCGACGTCGCCTGCTCGACGGTGCCGTCCGGGTTGCGGACATCGAGGACGTTCTTCGACTTCTTGCACCCCCGAGGCCCGCGTCGTCGTGACCTCGGCCATCGATGATGCGAGTGTCGGGCGGGTAGGTGCAGTCGCCGGGAGTGATGTTCCTGGCGACCACCTCAGGGGCCTGTGCGGTCGCGGTCTCAGCGGCTGGTGGGCGCTGAGGGTTCGTCGAACAGCCGCTGAGGGCAAGGGATCCGGCAGCGAGGACCGCGGCTTCGTATCCTTATCGGTGTCTCACTTGATGCCGATGAGGTGCTGCGGGCGGTAGGCCGTCGCCGCCACGAACATCAGGCTCGTTACTGCCCGGCGCTCACGACGGCTTCTAGCACCGCTCTGCCTGCGGTCTCGCGCTGTGAGAGCACCTCACCGCTGTTGTAATCGGTGAGCGTCGTAGTGCACGTCCCCGTGGTCGGCGATGTCGTCACTGACAACGTCGCGTCATCGAATCCCACCTCGGTGCCGTACTGCCGGGAAAAGGTCGTCAATCCACCAGCGGCCTGCGTTGTCGGATTTCGTCCTACGAGGACACCACCCCCATCGGACGAGTTCCCGCCATACGACACCTTGACGCTGGCAACGCCATCGTCGCCGCAGTCCACCTGCACCACCACACTGGCATCCGACCCACTCACTGTGGGCACCGCCGACCCCTCAGCATCGGACCCTTCTGCGTTCGTCGAGCAGCCGGAGACAATCGCGCCACATATCGCAGCTGACGCCAGAAGCCGAACAAGGTATACAGCACGATCACTCATCAAATTGCTCCTGGCTCAACCGAAGCGGACGTGCGACCTTAGCAACCTCGAATACCGACAGCCGCACGTCAGTCACGTGAATGACAGATCGGCTGTACAGCCCGCACCACCGGTTTCCCGTCGCCGCTAGAGGACAAAGTCCCTGCTCTACCGCCCTTGTCGGTCGAATGATCTATTGACTCGGATATCCTGAAGCGCAACACATTGCGCGGACAGCGTGCTCCACGCGGGTGATCGTTCCGAATTGTGTTATCGCCCGGTTCGTCTGGTATTAGTTTCAACTATCGCACTCATGAACGGCGCACGACCTGGGCTTGCGCGCCCTTCATGGCGCAGTGCGAGTGACTCCCCACCCTCGAAACAAGCGGCCTGGAAGAGGACACCCAAAAAAAAGACCCACCGCGGAGACCTCTCCCCCAAGAACAGGAATGTGGGTGGTTGGTTCCCCGGCCCGAGGGCTGGCCGGGGAGCACGTCCACTCCCATCAGGGTCACACACTGAACAGGAAGGGCGCCCAATGCGTCTGACACGTCTCGCAACGGCCGTGGCCACCACCACTGTCGCTGCCGCCGCCATCGCCACCGCAGGCGCCGGCACGGCCCAGGCCACCACCTACTACGGGGACAAGGTTCGCTCGTCGATCTACTACTCCGGCACCAACTGCATGAACTACGTCATCTGGAAGGAAGACGGCTCCAAGTTCGACGGCTACACCTGCCGGGGCGTCGTCGAGGCCGACCAGATCGTGAACAAGGGCGACTGGCTCGGCATCGAGCCCACACCGGCCGCCGGTTTGTACGTTTCCTGCCACACCTTCAACCTGCGCACCTACGAAACGATCGTCTCCAAGGGTGAGTACTGGGACGAGGACTACGCAGGCTCAGGCTCGCTCGGGTCGCTGTTCGGGCCCCCGCCGCCGATGTGCATGTTCCAGGCCTGACCCACACCCTTCCCCGGCATCCGCAACGGGCACGACCGCACGCCCTGAGACCCCGACACGGCCCCAGATCTGAGGGTCGTGTCCGGGGATCGCAACCCCGAGCGTGCGGACGGTGCTGACAGGGCCACACAGCGTGACTTGACCTCGACATTCGTCATCACCGGCGTGAGTGAGCAGGGAATCACCAAGGCGTGGAGGCCGATCGACGGCAAGCCAGCTCCGGAGCTGACCCAGCACCGGCAGCACCGGAAGATCATCGAGGCCGACCGGTCCACGTGGACGACGTCCTGGCCATGGTGAAGGACCACCTCCTCGACCGGTACACCTCGGAGTCCGAACCGTGGGACTCCCCGGCACCCCACCCGACGGTGCGCATCACGAACCTTCCGTCACCGCAGAAACGCCGGGGACACCCCGACAGTTCAGGACAGGACGCGGTAGGCGTCCACTATCGAGAGAGACACCCAGTGAACGCCACGCCTTTCCCTCCCCAGGACCCGAACCAGCCCAAACCGGGCCAGCTCGGGCAGCCCAGCCCCGGCCAGGCCCCCACGCCGCCGAAGCCTCCCAAGCAGCCGTGGGCCACCGGCGACACGAAGAAGCGCTGGCCCTGGGTGGTGGGCGGCTCCTTCGCCGCCGCGATCCTCTTCCTCGGCATCGCCGCCAACCAGCACGAGAACACCCCGACGGCCTCCGAGACCGCCCTGGCCTCCCGCACCAGCGCCGCCGCCGCGACCCTGTCAGCTCAGCAGGCCGAGGCGAAGCGGCTCGAGCAGGAGGAGATCAAGCGGCAGCACGAGGAGGAACGGGTCCGCTGCGCCGCGCCGCCGAAGCCGAAGCGGAACGCCAGCGGCAGGCGGAAATCCTGGCCGCGAAGATGGACCGGGGCACCTACGAGCAGATCGGCGACCGTGACTTCGCCCTGTTGGCGAAGGACCCGGACGCCCACAAGGGCCGCAAGCTGGTGATCTACGGGGTGGTCACCCAATTCGACTCCGCGACAGGGAAGACGACGTTCCGCGCCGAGACCGGCGCCAACCCGGGCGACTACTACGACTACGACGTGAACTCCATGGTCGGTGTGCTGTCCACCACCGCCGCGAATGTGGTCGAGGACGACATGGTCACCCTGTACGTCGAGGTCGTCGGCTCCTATTCCTACGACACCCAAATCGGCGGCAACACCACCGTGCCGAAGTTCTTCGCGAACATCGTCGACGTCACCGGGAGCAAGTAGGGATGCGCCAGGTGGCCCCGCTACTACTGGCAGCGGGTGCCCTGGCTGCCGCACGCGTAGCGGACGCAGTGACTCCCGCACTGGACGGGTAAGGGATCAGTTACCGGGACCTCTACGTTGGATTCCGGGGGAATGGGTGGGCCGAGGGCCCGAGTCCGCGACCTTCTGCCACAACCAGCGAAGTTCCTCCCTGAGACGCACCGGCGACACACACCAACCACGGCACGGTGAAACACCTCCCCCTGGGACCCGGCGCCAAGTGCAGCGCATGACAGTGACCACGTGCGTCGACAGCCTCACTGGCCCGACCCGACCGCACCCGGTGCACCGATGATCGAGAGGAATCTGCCCGTGGTGACATTCGACGAGACCGACCTCGGCATCGAGGCGCCCGAGCGCACCAACATCTGCGCGATCGTGGCACTGTTCTGTGCCCTGACCGGATTGTTCTTCCCGGCCTTGGTATTCGGCGCGATCGGATACGTCGAAACCGGCGGACGCGAACACGAAACCGGCTCCGGCCTCGCCGTTGCCGCACTGATCCTCGGGGCCATCGAACTGGTCGCCGGCGTGCTGACCGCCGTCATCGCTCTCGTTTCCATGCGGTGAACCGGGCAGTCCAAGCCCTGCGGCCGTCGGCAGCCGACACGCACCCACCGAGGCAACGGGCAGTGACCGAACTCGTCGCGGGCGGCGCCAGCAACAAGGAGGCGGCGGGCGAGGCAGTCGATGTGGCAACTGTTCGTGGCACACCGAGGCCATGCCGTTCGTCCGATCGGTGACCAACCGCATACCGGCACAGCTCTCGGTCCGGGAGGGGTGAGCCGCGCGATGCCCGCCGCCGCTTCCGTTCTGCCACCGAATCACCCAAGGCCCGCCCTGGCTCTTTCGTTCATCGGGTGGGTTCACCGGCGCCGACCGCGTACGACAGTGCTCTGGTGTCACCGCCCGGGCGACGCTGCCGTTGTCGTTCGCGTGAATGAACTTCCGTCCACCTCTGTCGTGTCGAGTTCCGTCACCGGCTCCGGGGCCCATACTCACGCCTATGGAGCAATGAGTCCGTGGCACTGGCTGATCGTGTGCGCCGCGTTCGCCGTGATGCTGGCGATCATCATCGGCGTCATCGTACTTATCGTGCGGATGGTCAAGCCCCGCAGCACAGCGGCGACCGCTCACCCGATCCCGCCGGGCTGGTACCCCGACACCGCTGATGCACGGTTGATCCGCTGGCACGACGGCCACCACTGGACCGAACACGTGCAGAGCCGATAGCCCGCACCGAGCGCCCCGCCGCTCACAGGCCCGCACGGACGATGTGACCGCCTGAAACCGAGAGACCATCGCACCCGGACGAACCACGAGATGCCCTCACCATCGGAAGGAACCCCCATGACACGACACCTCGCGGTCTGGGTGTTCGCCGGCGCCCTGATGCTGACCGGATGCGGAAGCGGCGACCAGACAAGCCAGACTCAGACGGGGTCGTCCTCCACCACGACACCGCCGGCCACGACCACCGCGGCCCCGGCCTCCACCACAGTCGATGCACCGCCCCCGCCTCCGGAGACCCCAGCCGCCGCGCCAGTCACCACCGACGTACCCGTCGAGCCGGTCAACGATCAGCCGTACGTCGTCGAATGCCTCGAAGGCACACCCGGACCGGCATGGTTCCGCGACGGCACCCTCACCTTCTCGCAATGGTGCTTCGACCAGCTCGGCGGCGAGGAACACCTCCGCCAAGAACGCGAAGCCAACACCTTCGAATGCGACGGCGTGATCTGCCGCAACCCCCACACCGGCGGCTCCTACCCCGACCCCAACGCCGTCGACCGCGCACCCGTGGGTACGACCTCTGATCGCGGATACTCCTGCTACGACAGCGGGTGCTACTGGCCCGACGGAAGCCCAGTCATCGGCGCCGACCGATGCGGCACCCGATGCGGCGAAGAACCCACCTCAGGCGAGATCCAAACCCGCAACGGCTGCGAAGCCGGCTACATCACCGACCCGAAACTGTGCGCCGGCGTCGGATACTGAAACCCCTGCACCGGATGAGAATGGTGCCCGCCCGGTGCGCGGGGCACCTTCCAAGCCGAAGCGTCTACCCCACAGCACATTCCGTCGCTTTGCGGTACCTGCAGATACAGTCAGGTGATCTATACGGCCGGCCCGGATCAAGTGGCGTGATCGGCGGTGACGACTCTCGGTCGCCGACGAAGCCGCAGCAACCCAGAGGCTGCCGATCCCTGTTTCTTCTCTGCCACGCCGCTTTTCGCTTCGTTCGTGAATCAGGTGTTTCGTGGCACAGTGGTCAGGGGAAGAGGGGAGCTGCAAATGGCAGACATCTACTACAACGAAGTGATGCACCCACTGGTCGGTGGGTACTTCGGATCACTGGCAGAGGTTCGAGAGACGATCGAGGAGTTCGGAGGATCGCTTGGCGAAGTCACGCCGGAGCACCCGGAGTGGCGGCTCGTCGAGCACACGAGGCGCTCGCTCGATGGGGACCGCGAAGCCGATCGGTTTCACCGCCTCACGTACCAGGATGAGCAACCCACGGATGTCGAGCGCTGGGCCTTCAGTTTCGCCACCGAAGATGTCCTGTTCAATGGGGTGCTGATACGAGATCCGGATACCGGGGACTGGGACGAGGAGTCACCGCTGGTGATGACCAATCGCATCGCGCAGACGTTCTGGACCAGCCCGGACTTGATCGACCTCGCCGAGAAGGTGGTGAAGAACACCCGCGGGAGCGTGAACGACCGAACCGAGGCGATCGCTCAGCACCGTCGCGACGCTCAGGCTGCAGCGGTGGCGAAGGCCGAAGCGACTGAGAGGGAAGCCGCCGTGATCGCCGCAGCAATGGCGCCGCGCACGCGTTGGCAGCGATTCCGCGAGGCCCTGTTCGGCAGGGACTGACGTCCACCCGAGCAGACCGCGCGTGCGCTGCGCTAGTGTCGTACGCCATAAATTCGTGCTTTAACTTGATATCCTGAGGCATGCCTCGAACCGGACGCCCGAAGGCTGAGTTGATGTTGACCGATAACGAACGCGAACAAGTCGTTCGATGGTCGCGGCGAGCGAAAACCCCACAATCGTTGGCACTGAGGTCGCGGATCGTGTTGGCCTGCGCGGAGCCGGGGATGACCAACAAGCAAGTCGCGGCAGACCTGGGGATATCCGCTAACACGGTCAACAAATGGCGCGGGCGCTTCGTCGACCGACGCCTCGACGGCTTGGTCGACGAACCTCGACCGGGTCGTCCGCCCTCAATCTTGCTGGACCGGGTCGAAGACGTGGTCACCGCGACACTGGAAACCACCCCGGCCAATGCGACGCACTGGTCGCGTACCTCGATGGCCAAGCGCACCGGCCTGTCACCGTCGACGATCGGCCGGATCTGGCGCAAGTTCGAACTCAAACCGCATCTGACCGACGGTTTCAAGCTTTCCACGGATCCGCAGTTCGTGGACAAGGTCGTCGATGTTGTTGGCCTTTACCATAATCCGCCCGAGCATGCCGTTATCCTCTGTGTGGACGAGAAGAGCCAGATGCAGGCATTAAACCGTTCCCAGCCGGTGCTGCCGATGATGCCCGGCATGCCGGAACGGCGCAGTCATGACTACGCCCGCAGCGGCGTCACCAGCCTGGGGGTACCTCCCTGGACGTAGTCCTTGGGGGAGTCGCGGCATTCAACATCGCCGACGGCACAGTGATCTCCGAGATTCATCGACGTCACCGGGCCGTGGAGTTCAAGAAGTTCCTCACCGCGATCGACAAGGCCGTCCCCGACGAGTTGGACGTGCATCTCGTCTGCGACAACCTGGCCACCCACAAGACGCCGGCAGTGGGCGACTGGTTGGCCAAGCACCCACGTTTTCACGTCCACTTCACCCCAACCGGGTCCTCCTGGATCAATCAGGTCGAGCGATGGTTCGCATTCCTGACCGATCAGCTGCTCCGCCGTGGTGTACACAAAAGCGTTGCAGCACTGGAGAAAGACGTTCGCAACTGGATCAAGACCTGGAACGACGACCCGAAGCCGTTCGTCTGGCACAAGACCGCCGGGGAGATCCTCGATTCCCTCGCCAAATATATCTCCCGAATTTCTGACGCGGGACACTAGGTCCTGTCACCGTTAAATCGGTGGCGGGACCTAGTTTCCTCCGGGATGCGCCTACCGGACGGGCGTGTGCGGGTCAGGAGTACGTGAACTCTCCGATCACAGTCGACCCGTCCTTGTCATGGCGCGGGACGGTGCGGGGGACGGCAACTTCGTGGCGGCGGTGGGCGGTCGTGGTTTGTGCGACCGCGGCTCCGCACGGGCTTCTCGGTCGCAAAGCGCCCCCTGCTCAACTCCACCTCGATACTCGACGTTATCCACGCCCAGCCAGGAGAGGTCCTCGAGCCGACACGCGTTGCGGTGGGAAGTCCGTCCGAATGGCTCTTGGACGATCAGGCCAGTGCGCTACGCAGGCTCCTCGCAGGATTGGACCCGTCTCACTGCGGGATCTCAGGAGATCGGCGCAGGGCACTGCCCGGTCTGCGCGCCGATCGAGTTGATCTCTGCGTTCGAACGAGGATCGCCCGCATAGTTGATCTGGTTTGTGCATCGATCGTCGGGTACCGCGTTCGGGTCGGGAATGGTGGCACCGGACGGGTATCGGCAGACAGTCCCGTCACACACCGGCGTATTCGCGTCGACTTCGTTCTGCAGAACTTCGTCGTGGACGGATTGGCAGTAGTCGGAGTATCCGGTGACAGTGCCGTCCGACCAGTAGGTCTCGATGGGGCCGAGCCCGATCTGACAGTCGAGGATGTAGGGCTCCTCGACAACTGGCGCTTCGACCGATTCCGTCTCGAGGGCGGGTGTGGGCGCGAGTGTCGCTTGTAGTGGTAACGGAGGCGGGGGTTCGACGGTCGTTGCGCTGGCGACGGTACTGGTGTTCGGGCTGGTCGGCTGCGGTGAGTCGGAGACCTCGTTGGGGGCGCAGCCGGCGAGCGCAGCGCAGAGGAACGCGACCCCCGCCAGGCGGAGGGTGAGTGGCATGTCAGGTATGTCGCCGCCGCGTCCTGAACCGTTACCGTTCACCTAACCGCAGCGGTCAGTCTCCGATCGATCTCTCGACCTTTGCGGTAGTCCGAAATTGTTGTGTAACAACATAGATTCCGGAGTTTCGACACCAGCCACATGACCGTGCCTTCGCTCGCCGGACCGCGCATCGGACCGCACCCGGTCGGCCACAAGACTCTGCCGGGCTTCGAGCGCGGCGCCCGGTTCTGAGGTGAAACCCACTCGCCGGGCGACGGACAACGTCAACGAGTCACGTGATGGGTTGCCTTCGTAATGAGCTCTATACGCCCATTATTGTTGCCGTACAGCATCATTAATCATTCCTCTTACGGGCACGGGATTATGAAAGTGGGATCGGTATTGAGGTCGAGCCACTTGCCGTACGCATCCTCACCTAGCGTTCGCACAAGGGTGCACACCGCCTCTGTTGATTTTCCTGCTGCTTTGTACACCGCGTAGATCGGATTGCCCTCGTCCGTCGCTTGCCGCAGGGAGGGACACGCTTGATCTGTGCGTAGGTAGGAGGAGCCCGGGTGTGCGACGAGGAACCGTTGGACGTCCTCGGCGTATTGGCCCGGTGTAATCGCCGACCCCACTACGACGATGCCGGTGCCGTCGCAGCGCGGTTGGGCGATGGGGATCGACAGGCCGAGGTCGCCGGGGCGCGCCGCCACCGGTGACGGTGGGGTGGGCGCGGGTACCGGGGTTTCGGCGCTTGGAGCGGTGGGTGCTGGACGGCTCTCGACGGGTGGGAGTGCCGGCGCCGGTAGGGCGGCGGTTGTGGTGCTGGCGCCGGGGGCCGGCGATGCCTCGCTGGAGGTGCCTTGGTTCACGGCCAGCCAGGCGACGACACCGCCCACGGCGAGCAGACCGACGATGAGCAGCGTCAGCAGTATCGGCACGAGATGCGAGGGTTTCGGTTGGTGCGGGGGCCACGGGTGTTGTGGTACCGCGTGTTCGCGGTCCGGCGGTGCCGGGCCGAAGGTGGTTGGCTCGATGATCGGTGGTGCGGTGGCCGGTCGTAGCGTGGTCTCCGCGATCGTGTGGGCGGTGTGGCGGTCGTGGTGGGTGAGTGCGGATTGTGCGGCGCTCGCGAACTGTCCGGCGGAGTCGTAGCGGTCCGCGGGATCCTTGGCCATGCCGCGCGCGATTACTGCGTCGAACCCCACCGGGATGGTCCGCATGGTGGTGCTGACGCGCGGTGCGGGGGATGTGAGGTGAGCCTTGATCAGACCGCTGATCGTGCTGGCTTGGTAGGGTTTGGCGCCGGTCAATGACTCGTACAGCACGCACGCCAGCGAGTAGATATCGGATTTGCCGGTCACCGGCGCGTCGTCGAACCGTTCGGGCGCCATGTAGGCGTAGGTGCCGATGATGCTGCCGGCGGTGGTCAATTGGGTGGCCAAGGCGTCGCTGGCGATACCGAAGTCGACCAGGTAGGCGAACTCGTTGTCCTGGTCGCCGGTGATCAGGATGTTTTCCGGTTTGACGTCGCGGTGGACCAGTCCGGCGCCGTGCGCGGCGTCGAGTGCCGCGCCGATCTGTAGGACGATCCGCACCGCCCGTGCCGGCGGCAGCGGACCGCCCCTGCTCAGCAGGGTACGCAGATCGGATCCTTCGACGAGCCGCATGTCGATGTACAGCAGACCGTCGATCTCACCCCAATCATGAATCGGGATGACGTGCGGTTCCTGCAGCCGTGCAGCCGCGTGCGCTTCCCGGCGGGAACGTGCCGGATAGCCGGGATTCTTCGCGAACTCCCCAGGCAGGAGCTTCAGGGCCACGGTGCGGCCCTTGATCGTGTCGTATGCCCGATAGACCTCGCCCATACCACCTCTGGCGATCAACGCCTGTAGTTGGTAGGGGCCGAACCTCTCGCCGGCCCGCGATCTGTCGACCATGCCGTACTCCCCCTTTGCGCACCGCCGGCGACGACGCCAGAGCATTCGTATTGTTGGTGATCCAGCGACCAAGTATGCGCGATCGTCCACGGCCGGCGCGTGGGTCGAGGCTTGCTCCCTTGCCGAAGCGTGACGCCATCGGTGATGGCGCCACGCTTGGGAACGCGGGACTTGCCGCGTGCGCGACCGCGGTGAGCGAGTTCTATTCCTCCCGAGCCCGACCTAGCGCGAACCCGGCTGGCGAGCATCGACTCGACCGCTTACTGCGCCGGAGGTGTTTCGACGCCCACGCGTCAGAATTGGAGCTGGGGGTGTTCGGCTGCAGTTCCTGAAAATGGGTGAGGTCGACCGGATTACGCGGTTGCACAGAAGAACTGGCGGGCGGCTAGTTGCCGCCGAGGTCCCCCTGGATGCACGACGCTGTCGCCCCCACACCGGAAGAGGTGTTCTCTGTGACGACGGCACCGTCAACCAGGATCCGGCAGGTGATCGTGCCACTGTCCTCAAAGCCGTTTGACGCGGTCAGGCTGGCTGTCTTGATGATTCCCGTGACGGTTACTTCCTTCGTCCACGGCAGCGCAATGCCGGATTCCTGCGCCATGTTCATGTCGGCCGACGTGTAGGTGACGATCGCGCCCTGGCCCTCGCCGGTCACTTCGTACGTGACAGCGACCTCTTTCTTCGACTCCTCGTCCACGCTGTTGATCGCCCCACCGACCAGTGCGGTGCATCCGGCGACTCCGGCGATGAACACGACCACGATCGCGAGGAGGATCCACGGCCACTTCGTCCGCTTCTTCGGCGGCTGAGCGGGCGGGTACCCGTACTGGTTCGGGTACGGCTGTCCCGGCTGCTGCGGATACGGTTGCTGGCCGTACGGCTGCTGAGGCGGTCCAGGAGGCGGAGGCTGCGTCATGACGTGCGAATCCTTTGCTGGAAGTAGTGACCCCGAGGGTTCGCTGAGAGATCGCTGATACCGCCCGGTCCGATACTACGAGGTATGCGTACCGAAGCGAAACGGTCGTGCCGCTTGCACCGACCAGCGCCGGACCCGCCGTGATGTCGGAGAGGACGACGAGTCGACGTCACCGCATGACGAGGTCTCGTACCGAATGCTGCGCAGAAGTCGATTCGACCGTGAGACCGCATGCCAGATATCTGCACCCCGAAGATACAGTCGAATGACCGACAGAGCATTCCGGTCAATCGTGATATGAACCATCGGTGATGAGACGACAAGAGCCGCAATAGTTTCCCCGGGTTCTCGTTCGCGGAGCGGCGACCCGGAACCATCTGTGGTCGCCGAATCTGTAACGAATTGCCCGTTCAAATCGCTGGAGAAGTAGGCGTCAGTCGACGCCAGCTGTATTCCCTCGCCTGTTTTGTACCACCCCTGCCCACGACTGCCCTACGCGTTCACGGCACCCAGCACCCCAAGGAATTACCTGATGAGCTCCCCTCAGCCGCCGCGACCGTGGGATACCGATCCGCAGCACACCCAGCCGATCTACTCGCAGCCTGGGTACGAGCCCGAGCACCCTGCGCCGCCGGCGCCCAACGTTCCTCCCCCGCCGACCTACGTGACTCCGCATCCGATGTACCTGCCCCCGCCGCCGCAGCCACCCCGATCGTTGGCGTGGATGTGGGTGCTACTGGTTGCTCTCACCCTCGGACTGCTGGGGATCATCGGCTACATCTGGGTGTGGCCGATGATCGTCAACGACGCCGCGAACCAGGCCGGCGACGGAACCCACACCGTGGTCATCACCTCCCCCGCACCGCAGGTCCCCGGTCCGGCACCGGCACAGGGCGGCGGCAGTGAAGTCGTCCCGTCGTACTCCACCCGCTGCGCGAGCGTCTTCCCCAGCACGGAGTTCCCGAGTTCGGCGGTCGGCAGCAACGTCACCTCCTGCGAGTTCTCCGAAGAGGTTCGGTTCGAGTACGTCAGTCAACCGCAGCGCGGCGGCACCGTCACGGTCAACGCGACCAGCCCGGTCACCGGCCAGACCTACACGATGAGCTGCTCAGGGTCGAAGGTGGTGACCTGCACCGGCGGGAACAACGCGGTGGTCTATGTGTTCTAGCCGGGTTTTGTCTGCGCTGGCTGCGGCGGCGGTCGCCGCCGCAGCGCTGTCGGCGTGCACCATTCCACCACGCTCCGGTGACGCGGGAACGGGTCCCGGCAAGACGATCACCCAGATCGTGGTCGTCCCGCCGGAGAGCACCACGCCCCTCGTCCCGGCGGCGCCCCCAGCCGCGGCCGGCCAGGGTCCACTGGCCGGATTCGACACCCTCGCCGCCCAGCTCGGCGGCGACTCCGGAATCGCCCTTGCCCCCGTCGGAGGCGGCCAATCGATCGTGGCCGGCACCCTTCAATCCGGGCCCGCGTGGTCGACGATCAAAGTCCCACTAGCCATCGCAGCACTGACCGCACCCGGGGGAAGCGGACAACTCACCTCCGTGGCCCAGGCCATCACCGCATCCGACAACGCCGCCGCCGAACAGCTCTGGGACTCGCTCGGCGATCCCCCGGTCGCCGCCACCCAGGTGCAAGCGGTGCTGCAGCAGTTCGGGGACCCGGCCACCGTCGTCGAATCACGCAAAACCCGTCCCGAGTACAGCGCCTTCGGGCAGACAGGATGGTCACTGGCCGCGCAAACACAATTCGCCTCATTTCTGCCGTGCCACACCGAAGCCGCACAAGTCCTCGGGTACATGGACGACGTCGAAGCCGACCAGCGGTGGGGTCTGGGCACCCTGCCCACCACTTCCTTCAAAGGCGGTTGGGGACCCGACGAACAAGGCCGCTACCTCGTCCGTCAGTTCGGCATCATCTCCACCGGCAGCGGGCAA
This sequence comes from Rhodococcus sp. 4CII, assembly GCF_014256275.1. Lineage (NCBI taxonomy): Bacteria > Bacillati > Actinomycetota > Actinomycetes > Mycobacteriales > Nocardiaceae > Rhodococcus > Rhodococcus sp. 4CII. The sequence goes on along the minus strand of NZ_JACCFE010000005.1, from coordinate 124,561 downwards.
CTCGCCGTGGCCATCGCGGCGGAAGCGCCCTCGGGATCCTTCAACGATGCGGCAGCGATGCTCACCCAGATCGCTCAATGGATCGGCACCCGCGTCTCCACGGTGACCTCGGGCGCCTCCTGCTGAACCATCCCCGGCGGGCGGTCGCCATCGCTTCTCGGCTTTTCGGCCCGTGTGGTGCTGCGCCCGGTGGGGGTACTCCGTTGGAGCGAACCTGCAACGTCGCCGGGGATAGGGGCGATAGACAGGACGAGAGCGGTATCAGGGCGCCAGCGGCTCCCCCATATTGTGCGATGATCAACTGAACGAGAACACCGATGAATCTCAGGCACTTCTTTTTCGCGACCGTGTCGATCAGCGCTCTTGCCCTGACGGCGTGCGGCACCGAGGACACCGCACCCCAGACACCTGAGCCGGCGCCGTCGTCTCTTGCCTCGTCACCGGCCCCACCGCCGCCCTCGCCGGCGAGTGAACCGGTGGCGGTGCCGCCACCGCCACCGGTCACCTTCGAGTGCGGTGGCCTCTCCGTCTACCAATCCGGCACCGCCCTGTACTCGGACGGAACCGTGGGCTACGAAGCGGAATGTGACACCTACGTTCCTCCGGCCGAGCCGGTCCTGCAGTACTGCGATTACGGGGGCGTGGCGGTCTACGCCGACGGATCCTCCTCGACGACGGATCCGGCATGTGCCAGCACGGTGGATCCGGGTAGCGGTGCGTCCGGCTATCCCTACGATCCCTCCCAGGACCGCAATGGTGATGGGGTCGTCAACGGGTACGAACGATGCGGTCTCGCTTGTGGGGAAGACCCGACCAGTGGGGAGATCCAGCTGCAGTACGGGTGCGAACAGGGGTATATCACCGGCCCCGAGTGCAATTGACCAGCAGAACGTTCACCGGCTGATCGCGGACCCCGGACCACCGTGGGAACAAGCTCAGCCTGCTCAGCCGTGCATGAGAAAGTTCCGCCGATGCCGGGCAACCGTTTTGGGTCGAGTGGACCCGGCGACGCGTGGTTCCCGCACTCGGGGACCTGCAGGTGGGCACACCCGCAGGCAACATCGTCGGCCGACACCAATACACCCAACGTCAATACACATAGACGACCGCGTTGTTGCCTCCGCTGCAGGTCACCACCCGGACTCCGCCGCAGCCCATCGGGTACCGCTGTCCGGTGACCGGGCTATCGGCCTCGATCGTCACGGGTCGTCCACGCTGCGGTTGATTCAGGTACTGGCGCCGAACCTCTTCGGCGAATCCACACGAGGTGACGGCGGTACCGACAGCCGAGGACGTGAATTCGGCGGCGGTGAACAGCGGCGGGCACGGCCGGGCACTGGACGGCAGCGCCTCGACCGGTTCCACTTCTGGCAACCCTGGATTCAGGGTGACCCGCAGTGAGGTCGGGGCGGTTTCCGTCGAACTAGCCGAGCGTTCAGCGCGATCGGCCTCCACGAGTCGAGGACCAATCGCGATGTACCCGATCAGACCCAGCACCGCGATCGCCAAGACGCCGACCAACACCCACATCCACCCCGGTGGGCCACCGGGGCTCGGGATTGCCGGCTGCGGGGACGGCTGTGGCCCCCGAACGGTGCGCTGCCCGATCTGAACCGCCGCGATTGCCGCGGTGACGCAGAGCGCCAGCGACCCGAGGGTCACCATCCACAAGCCCCATCCGACCCGGGCACCGATCGGCTCACCGAACAGCTCACCGCGCATCGAGGTCACGGCGAAGATGTCCACGATCGCCACCACGAGACAGAGCACGCCGACGACCGGCGCGACCCACCGGAGTCCGTACCGGGACCGGCCCCACCCCCACAACGTGAAGATCGCCGCGGCCCCGACCAACCCGAGAATCAGGGTGAAGATGCCGTCCCCATCGATCCCGCTGGTCCCGAAACCGAGGAAACTCGCCCACGGCCCGAAACTGCCGATGACGATGCCCACACTCGAGGCGGCCGCCGCAACCAGAGCCGCCAGGTGACCAGAGATGCCGCTTACCGGAGGTGAGACAACGTAGGACTGGGGAGGGCCCGGGTACGGCTGCGGTGACGACATAATCAAACTCCAAATGTGTGACTCACGTCACATATCGGCATCCAGGCCCTAGCGTTACCGCACCCTGTACCCAAGGCCGCGCTTCCCGCGTATCCCGCATTAGCCGTACAATGGGGCGAGGAGGTACACCATGCCCGGGACACGTCGACACACACCGCACACCACCCCGTATGTGCGGGCACCGCGACATCTCGCCGGTCGCCGCCACCGCGCCGGCGGCTGGAAGGTGACCGTCGCCGAGGACGGCGGCGCCCTCGCGTGGTCGCGGGTCACCGAACTCACCATCACCACCCCGACACCGCGAACACCGGCACGGATCGTTCAGACCAAGGTGGAGGCACTCGAGATCGCCGCGCAGATCCTGCGGGAAGAGCAGTCCGCCCCGAACACCCCCACCGGTTCCTTGCCGGTGCCCGCCCCCGGCCGTCACCTCGCAAGCGTCCCCGACGACGACTGGGGTCCGGCACCGACCCCGGCGCAGACCGCGACACTGGAGGAGGAGAACCTGCAGTTGCAGGTCGATCAGCGGCGCGAGCAACTCGCCGCCTCGTTCACCCGCACCCAGGTCGCGGACATTCTCGGCGTCTCTAGGCAGACGGTGTCCGACATGGCCGCCGACGGGCGGCTCATCGGGCTCAAGGACGGGCGGGAGTGGCGGTTCCCGACCTGGCAGTTCACCCCGGACCGGGCCGACCCGGTCCTGCCCGACCTCGACCGCCTCACCCGCGCGTTCCCCGGCGGTGAAGTCAGCCTCTCGCGGTGGATGAGCCGCCCCAACACCACCTTCGCCGGCCGCACCCCCGCTCAAGAGATGGCCCGCGACAGCGCCCACGTCATCACCGTCGCGACCGGCCTGACCGCCGCCGGATGGTAAAGCCCCTCCCCGCCCCGGTACGACCCTTGCCCTCGGCGGATCATCGCTGGACCTGGACACCCACCGCCCCCACCACCACGTCGTCGTGGTTCCGGATCTACCACCAGGATCGGTTCACCCCGAACGGGATCACCTTCCGTCGATTCGGGCCACTCGCCCGCTTCGACCACCACACCCCCACCCCACCGGCGATGGACCCGGCGGGGCGTGCGGTGTTGTACCTGGCCGTCGACCTCGCCACCAGCGCCTGCGAAGTCTTCGGTGAGGCCGGGGTCGCCGCCCTGTGCCCGCACTGGCGGATCACCCAGGCCCAGCCGGTCCGCGACATCGTCACCTACGACCTCACCACCCCCGGAGCAGCACTGGCGATCGGAGCGCTCCCCGCCCTCGCCGCCGGCAACGAACACCGCGGCCTCACCCAACAATGGGCGAGGGCGATCTACGAAGACCAACCCGCCGCAACGAAAGTCGACGGCATCCGCTACCGCACCGCCTACAACGACGACCACGCCCTCGCCCTCTGGGACTGCGACAACGCCATCACCACCGCACGCGACCGCACCGGACAACTATTGGACCTCCCCCTGACACACCCCCGCATCCACCCGCGGCTCCTCGCCGCACTCGTTCCCCGCCACATCGCCGTGACCCACACCGACGAAACCCACTGCCCCAACTGCCAACGCGCCGCCGCACCCTAACCGTCGGCACCGGCGGCGCCGCCACGATCGCACACGCAGGTCGGCGAGTTCGGTGAGTTCCGCGACCGCGCGCGGCGCGAGGTCGCGGACGTCGCCCCGCGTCCGCGCGAAGTCGTGCCCCTGGGTGCAGATCTCGATGACAACCCGGTCGCCCCCCGGGGCCGGCGGGAAACCCATCCACGAATGGCTCGAGGTACGGCCGTTCCTGACCGAACCGCAACCTTCACCGAATAACTCTCGAGGGGAGCCAGGCACGCTCTGGTCCGTCACTCCGAGGATGCTCGCCGTTCCTCGGCCGCCGCGGAGACGACGTCGCGGGCGGTCGAGGACGCGATGAGACAGGCGCGGTCACCCAGTGCCGGTACCTGCGGCCGGAGCCCGGTCCCGGGTCAGCATCCGAGCCAGGGCCACCGTTGCCGTCAAGACGGCGGCCACCACCGTGATGACGCACACGAACGTCGCAGGCACAGTGGAATACCCGAACAGCCCAGCGGCGCCCACACCGGCGGCCGTCGCCGCCAGCGCACCGACCGGAAGCAACACCGCCAGCATCCGCACCGTTCCCGCGCGCCGATCATCACCCGACCCGGCCAACACCCACCACACACCCAGCAGTGCGCACCCGTACGCCAGCACCGCGCTGCCGGCGTAGAGCACCAACACCACAGCCCACTCCACGGCGATGCCCACGGTGGCCGTGAACACGGCATATAGCAACACCAGCATCGGCGACAACCCCACGGTGATACCAGCCAGGGCCGCGGCGACGGTCCGGCCGAGCAAAAAGGTGCGCCGACGGCGGCGTTCGTCCGCACTCGCCGCGTCCCGCACCACCCGCCACCCGGACAGCCACAGCACCATCCCGCAACCGGCCCCGGCCATCGCGGCGCCGACGAGGACGACCACCGCCACAACCGATGGATCAGTCAACCCCGGCTGCAACGACGTCGCCACCATGTACGGCCGCGACGTAAACGCGGCGAACACCACCACCGCCACCACCCCGACGACCAAACCACAACCGGCGAAGATCCCGCTCTGTCTCCCCACCCGCCCATCGTGTCACCGAAAGGTGCTCAGAGACCGGCAACCGCGGCCACCGGCGGTTCCCCAACGCACATATGCGGCCTTCCCGATCCACAAAGCCGCGCGGGAATCGTCACGTCAGGTCCACCGAGATACCTCGCACCCATCCCCTGCAATGCCGCGACGGCGGACAACCTCCGACCGCCCAGGTCACGGTCCCCACAGGCTCGTAGCCTTCGCGGCAGAATGGCCACGCTGTACATCAGGGCCATGTTGCAAGTCACGCGACCGGCATCGCGGCCTGAGCATCATGGAATGCTCGCTCGATCTCGACCGAAATCCGGCCGCGGGAGGACACCTCATGACCCGCCCCGATCGCCCACTCACGAATCTCCCTCGAAGACTTCTTCGCCGGAGCCCTACTCACCACTTCCCTCTTCACCGGCGCCTCCGCCGCGACCAACTTCTTCACGGCCGTCTTCTCCGAAGTTACCTTTGACGCGACTGCTTCCTTCCCGGCCTTCGTCGTCGCGGCCGTCTTTGTTGCGGCCGTCTTCTCGGCCGTCTTCTCCGCCGGAGCCTTGCCCGCCGCTACCCTCTTGACCGGAGCCGCCACCGCAGCCGTCTTCTTTGCGGCCGTCTTCTTGGCAGCTGTCGTCTTTGCGGCCGTCTTCTTTACCGGCGCCGGTTTGACCTGCGCCCTCTTCGCCTGAGCGTCGTGGAAGGCTTGCTCGATCTCGGCCGAAATCCGGCCGCGGGACGACACCTCGCGGCCATCCGCGATCGCCCACGCACGAATCTCCTTGTTCGTCGTCTTTATCGGAGCCCTACCCTCCACTCCCCTCTTCACCGGCACCTTCGCCGCGACCGGCTTCTTCACGGCCGCCTTCTTCCCGGCCGGCTTCTCCGCAGCCGCCTTCGTCGCGCCTATCTTTTTCTCCGCCGGAGCTTTGCTCGCCGCTGCCCTCTTGACCGGAGCTGCCGCGGCGGTCCTCTTGGCGGCTGGCTTCTTCGCTGCCGTCTTCTTTACCGGCGCCGGTTTGACCTGAGCCTTCTGCATCTGAGCGTCGTCGAAGGCTTGCTCGATCTCGGCCGGGATCCGCCCGCGGGAGGACACTTCCAAGCCCTCCCCGATCGCCCACTCGCGAATCTCCTTGGTCGTTTTCTGCGCTGGGGCCTTGCTCGCCGCTCTCTTCGCGGGGGCCTTTTCCTCGACTACCTTTTTTGCGGGCCGCTTCTTCGCAGCCGTCGTCTCCGCGATTGTTCTCTTCACAGCCGTCTTCTTTGCCGCCGCCGGTTTGACCTGAGCCTTCTTCGCCTGAGCGTCATGAAAGGCTTGCTCGATCTCGGCCGAAATCCGGCCGCGGGAGGACACCTTAAAGCCCGCCCCGATCGCCCACTCACGAATCTCCTTGGTCGTCTTCTTCGCCGATTCTTCGGAACCCCTCGGTGATACCGCCATACTGTTCTCCTTATTGGTCATTGTTCTGCTTATTCGTCCGGGCAATCGTCGAACGCACACAGTAGCGGCCTTTCGGCCCTCTCACCGCCAGCGGATCGAAACGGCGACCAATCACACGCGGGCCGCACTGATTTCCGAGGACCTGCGCCGTCACGCTTTCGCCCGGCAGGACAAACACAGAGCACCGTCTGTCGACGGTGCCGAGGACTGCAGGACTATGGTGGCCAACCAGGCCTGGCATTTCCTGATTCATCGCGTGAATAACAAGTTCGAATATGGTTGCGCTGCAATCGGTCCGTCGATTAGCGGTCAACGCGGCGGAGCGTTCGGGCATGCACCGAAGTCTCGGGACTTCCCATGACGGGAAACGCAGCCCGGCACAGAATAACGGTGGGAAAGTGTTCGAGCCGCCATCACGGCCGCGAGGAGCCCAAGCGGAAGCAACACCTATTTACCATACTTTCCCAACGGATCTACGATCCCATTACGGGTTATGAACCTGCGTTATGGCAGCGGTGGGGTTGTCGAGAACACCAAATCGGCATCCGTCCGCACCTTCACATCAACCCCGAGCTGAAAGGCGAACAGCTCGGCCGTTCCCTGCCGGGCGCCGGTCACCTCCACCGTCGTCGTCGTGTCGGTCGGGCTGTTCGCTCCGCGAGTCGATGAAGTCATGGTGTGTGCCGGCGACCGAGGCGGGGCCGAGTCCTTTCCTTCGTCAAGGGGTGTGGCGCAGACCGGCTGTCACCGGAAGCGAATTCATGCCACGCCGTCGATAACTCCGTCGCGGGCGGCAGCAGCTCGGCCCCCGTTACGAGCCACCCGAAACATCCGTGCCCGATGCCCGGACTCTGCACGGATAGAAATCAGTTCCGATCCCACGGCGACCGTTCGAGGCTGTTGCGCTCATCGAGAACCTGGTCGACGGCCATGGTCGGGATGCGGAAGTCGTTGCCCTCCGACGCCCGGAGGCGGTCGCGTACGTAGGTGAGCATGGCGAGTACACGCTCGAGGTCTGCTGCGGTTCGGTTGCTCACGGTCTCATCCTGCCCTGGGGTGTGCGGTGCTCCGGACTGTGCCGCCCGGTGACGTCGAGACGAAGGCTGGCGGTGCGGCACGCGTGCCACTACTTCCTTCAGGGGGACAAGTCGTTTCTGCTGTTCAGCGGAATATCCAGCCGGTCCGGACGTGGGCGGTGCGTACTCCTGTCGCCCTGTCGGCCGGGGCGCCGCGGCCCCGTACCCGTGCCCTCATGTCCGCAAGCACCGAAAACCCCAGCGCCGACCAAACGCTGCCGTCTCTGGCCACCGTCGACATCTCAGCAGATCCGCACCTCATCACAGTGGCGGCGCGCACCGGAACGGACATCGAGCTGCGGATCCACACCTCCATCGCGACGTTCGATCTCGCGGCTGAGGAGTGGTTTCCGGCCGTGGCCGGGTACGTGGTCACGGTCCTCGTGCACACCCTCGACGCCGAGACTGGTCGGCCACGGTATCTCCCCGCCCGCCGAGCCCGCCGAGTGGGCGCGCGCGATCTTCTCGACCGCGAACGCCTCGCACGGATACTTCCTCGGCGCCGTCGACCCGGACACCGGCGGCCACCGAGACGGGCAGCTCACCTACCGCCTCTACCTCGACACCGACCGGCAGGCGATTCCCGTGCCACGACAGGTGCTCACCTGCCCGCACTATCTCCTCTCTGGCATCGACGGCAGAGAGCAGATCACCATTCCCACGACCACGTGAGCTACCCGGCGCTTACGCGGCCCCCATGGCAGAATTTGCCCGGCTGACCGATGCGGCACAGCAGCGCGCGCCCGGTCAGGAGGTGGGCGAATGCCGACAGGTCCGCCAGCCCGCCGTCGATGTCGAACATCACCACCCGCTCGCTGCCGCTCACCAGCCCGACCCTAGCCACGTCGACGGCAGAGGTCCCGGCGCCACGCCCACCGCCGCGGATTCTAAGTTGGGCGCACCCCGTGGTCACTAGAGAGTCATAGAGAGCGCAACAACGGTGTTTCACGCACCACCAGCTCACACCCCTGGAGCACCTCCAAAGAGTGCACGGCCCACGAGGAAGGTACGTCGATGCGCGGCTGGGGAAGGTGGCGTGTGCTCCATTTTGGGTGCGGCCGATACAGTCGGGTGGATGATGGAATCAATCCGCGCCCAGCGGACGGGCCTGGTCGGGCAGACCTGTGGTGGACTCCGACAGCCCTGACTCCGCCTCCGGTGGCGATCAGGCCGACGATCTCCTCACCCGGGCTGTGGCCGAGGCCCTCGTGGCGGACATGTCTTGGGCTCAAATCGCCGCGCAGCTCGGCGTCCCACCCCCACCGGACCCGACCATGCCGCGGTGACCGACCAGGAATGGCAGGAAGCCATAGTCGCCCAGGAAAATGCCCGGGCGGCCCGGCTCAACGACCAGACCTGGGCCCGGCGTTCTTCAAGCGAGACACCGTGAGGGCCATCGGAGAGCTACTGCCAGCGCCGACACCATGCCAATCGTCGACTCCTGGAGTGCCCGACCGTCACGCTCGAGCCTTACCGGCGCGAAACAAGACTGACGCGACCGGTGAGGCGTGACGCACACCGAACTGCCGGTGTTACACGACGCCTCCGCAACGGCACGGTGCCGGCGACTGGAGGAAATCACACAAAGCGGACCGGGAACTCGCACTCCGCCCGACCTAAACCCAAGAGTCCACGACGGAGCGTGGCGACCGTCGGTAGTCTCGGTTGTGGTCGCGGAGGGTTGTTGGCAGTCCAGGTAGTGGCGGGCCGAGGAATTTCACTCGGTGAGCGGGGTGAACTTCAGCAGAAGTGCCCGCGGGCCGACGACAGATGGTGTCGCATCGCCGCCGCGGCGGCCTCCGGGTTGTGGGTGACGATCGCGGCGAGGATGGCCTCGTGTTCCCTGACGGAGTCGGTCCGCGGCTTCTCGCGGTCCGCGTCGCGGTACTGCTGCATGACGAGCGGGTAGAGCAGGCTGTCGACGAACCTGGTGAGCGTGGACTGCCGCGCCGCGCGTTTGACCTGTTCGTGGAACCTGCGGTTGAGGTTCCAGTATTCCTCGCGCCCGCCCGGTTTCTGCCAGTCCCACATGCGCTTACAGGTTTCGGTCATCGCGGCGATGTCCGCATCGGTGGCGCGTTCGGCGGCCTTCGCCGCCAGCGCCGCCTCCAGCACCGCGCGGGTCTCCAGTATCTCGATCGCCTCGTCCACCGAGAACGAGCGGGTGCGGGCGCTGCGGTTCGCCTCGGCGGTGACATAGCCCTCCTGCGCGAGGCGCGCGAGCACCGAACGGATCGTCCCACGTGAAACCTGGAGCTGCGTGGTCAGCTTCGATTCAGTGAGGCGTGAGTCCGGTTCATATTGACCGGAGAGAATCAAGGCACGCAGATCGTGGTACGCCTGCGACGTCCGGTTGGCACCCGAATCCGGGCTGTCGTTGCCCGGGCCCGTAGCTAGCACCATGGTGTGTCACCTCGAGAAGTCGTGGATCCGAGGGGCGACGCGTCACGCCCAACCGGTCTCGTCTGCCTGCAGCGGGCCGGCAGTGTCGGACACGGCAAAGTTGTCTGGTCACTGCTTCGCGCAGTCGAGAGCATCGTCGTGGTCGTACGCAGCGACCGGTGCTTCACCACCTCGCGGAACCGCTTGTTTGTAGCGCGTGCGCTGCGAGCTCTACGAGGGCGTTCTTGACCGACAGTCGGTCGCGGGCGTCAACGTACGTGATCGGGACGTGGGCGGAGACTGCCAGGGCACTGCGGATGGCCTCTGCCGGATACTGCGGCGCGCCGGCGAATTCGTTGACAGCGATGAGGAACGATAGCTCCCTGGATTCGAAATAGTCGACAGCGGCGAAACTTTCGTCAAACCTTCGGGTGTCAATCAGTACGATTGCGCCGATCGCCCCCTGCACAAGGTCGTCCCACATGAACCAAAATCGCTGTTGGCCTGGAGTCCCGAAGAGGTAGAGGATCAGGTCGTCGGCGAGGGTAAGTCGACCGAAATCCATCGCGACGGTGGTTGACACTTTGTGCGGTATCACCGTGGTGTTGTCCACGTCGGTGCTGGCGTCGGTGACCATCGCTTCGGTGCGGAGCGGAACGATCTCTGACACCGACCCGACGAGGGTGGTCTTCCCGACGCCAAACCCGCCTGCGATCACGATTTTTGCCGAGGCGGCACGATTGGTCGAGGTGGGTCGCGAAAGCTGAATTGAGGTGGTCGCAGGACGTCTCGGCTCGGTCATGAGCGTGTGACCGAGCGAGGCAGCGCCGCGATCTCGGTGCCGACGCGTTCGACCAGGACCGCCATTTCGTATCCGACTTGTCCGATGTCGCATTCAGATGTTGTCAGTGCAGCCAACTGTGAGCCGTCTCCGACACTCATCAGCAGCAGATACCCGTGGTGCATTTCCACGACTGACTGCAGCACCCCGCCCCCTTCGAACAGTGTTGATACTCCGGTGGAGAGGCTCGCGAGTCCCGACGTTACAGCGGCGAGTTGTTCGGCCCGATCGAGCGGCAGGTGTGCGCTCGCTGCCATCAGCAGACCGTCCGCCGAAACCAGCACGGCGTGCGTGACTCGGGGAACGTCACTGACGAAATTAGACACCAGCCAATCCAATGTCCCGCGATCGGTCATCTTTCCTCCTGATTTTCATGATGGACCGGGTGCCTACTGTGTGGAGTTGTGTTCGCCCTGCCTGCTCGAACACCCTTCTGGTGCCGACTGAGGTTCGCCCGGATAGCGTCGGGTGTTCGACCTCGTATGCGCGAGCCGTCTGGTCCGCGGACTCCGCCGGGTACCAGGCGCTGTCCAGGAACACGTTGCGGTAGTCCGTTGGGTCCGACACCGCCCGCAGCGCTGTTGGTGGCCCGGTAGGCCGCTGCCCATCCGGCGTCCGCCTCGGTCGTCCATCGCTTTTCCGGGTGCCGGTTGATGCTCGTCGGATCGGTGAGCCACACGGGAGCGATGCTGGCGAAGATCGGAGGGTGCGTTGTCGGGTCGCCGACGGAGGCGTCGGGCAGTGCCCGGGTTCTGAAGAACGTGGCTGTCCGGGTGGGGTCGAGCAGATGCCTGGGAGACGTGTCTGTTGAGGGTGGAGCGTTGTTCGATACCGGTTCGTCCGGTGCTGGAGCGGTGGCGATTCTCGACGCGCCAGGTCGGCGCTGGGGAAGGACCCCGGGGATCGGCCTGCCCTCATCAGCGGACCCCTGGCGGGTATGCGTGGTGCGTTCGTACTTTGTGGACTCTGTTGTCCCGATTTTCGTCTGATAGTTGGCTCTGTGGTCGTCTCGTTTTGACTGGATGGGTCGATCGTGAGCGTATTCAAGCTCCGCACTGACAATGACTTCTTGGGGAGCGGTGAAGATTTCGGCAGGGATATGCACCGTTGCGGTCACTCCCGCGTTACGGGAGCGGTCGAGCGTTGGGGTGAGAGTTACGGATATGCGGTGTCGGGCGGCGAGTTCGCTGACGACGAACAGGCCCATGCGGCGGGCGGTGTCAGCAGTGACCTCGGGGGTGGAGGCGATCCGGTGGTTGAGTTCGTCGAGATCGTCGGGCGAAATGCCGATTCCGTGGTCGATGATGTCAAGTACGAGGGCACCGTCGCGGGTGCGACCGCATCTGGTTGCTACGGCGCTGTCGGGTGGAGAGAAGTGCAGTGCGTTGTCAAGTAGTTCGGCGAGGATGTGTACGAGGTCCCGCCCGCCCGGACCGGTTAGGGTGACCGGTGGTACCGAACCGATATGTACGCGCTGGTAGTTCTCCACCTCTGAAATTGATGCTCGTAGGGCGTCGCCGAGCTGGATGGGCCCCGGACGGCTACGCCGGTTGTCGGTGCCGGCAAGGATCAGCAGGTTGTCACCGTTGCGGCGCATTCGTGTGGCGAGGTGGTCGAGCCGGAACAGGTTGTCGAGGCGCTTGGGGTCGCGTTCTTCGAACTCGAGTTGTTCGATCATGTCCAGTTGCAGGTCGATCAGCGAGCGGCTGCGTCGTGCCAGTGTTTCGAAGACGTTGTTCATCTGCAGGCGCAGCTGGGCCTGCTGGCCTGCCAGACGGAGTGCCTGGCTGTGCATGTCGTCAATGGCGCGAGCGACTTGGCCGATTTCTTCGTGAGTCGGGACGTCGATAGGGTTGACCGCGGGGATGGTCGTATCGGTCCCGGTCCGGAGACATTCGACCGCGGCGGGCAAGCTTGTGTGCGCCACGTCGAGGGCGCCGTTTCGCAGACGGCGCAGGGGCGAGAGCAGCGAATTCGCAACTACTATGGCAAGCAGGATCGCGGCGAGCAGGAGTGCCGCGACGATCACCGAGTCGCGCCATGCTCCGGCGCGGAGGATCTCCGATTTCCTCGCCACGGCGTCCGCCAACTCGTCGGACGTCTTGGCAACTGCCGTCGAATAGTCATCGATGCTGACGAAAAGGGAATCCTTCAGCCCAGCCAAGGCCCGTGCGGTTTTGTCCGGCCGCAGAAGATCCGCTTGGAGTCCGATCCGGTCATTCACTCGCACACGCAGAGCCGTCACGGCCGGATCGTCCGTTGGATAGCGCTGGGCAAGCTGGTCGATCAGGGCGGACTCGGTCCGCAGATCGGCGAGTAGTTCGGCGCTTTCACCTTCCAGTGTGGCGCTGGACTCGCCGGCGAGGACCGCGGACGCGGCCACCACGGACAGCCCTTCCGCGGATAGCAGTTTTTGGGCTGCCCAGAGGTCTTCGAGACGTCTGGTTTCGAGTGCGACGGCGGGATCGGCGATCGGCTCTGTGATTGCTGAGACCGCGCCGGACAGTGCCGCCCGGATGGACGCGAGTTGCTCGATGAGCGCCGGGGTTGTCGCTCGGCCCCGTTTCGCCTGGGCGCTCAACGCTTGCGCATCAGCGAGGGCGGTCCCGACATTCGTGATCGAGTCGGCGGGGACCGCCGGGGAGACGCGGTCCACCGCTGCAATGGATCGGTCCAGCTTGTCGATCAACTCCGGTGTGATCGAGCGTTGCGCGAGTGTGCCCGTCACGACGGCAGCATCAGCGTCCAGTTCGACCAACAGCGGGATAATCGTCAACCGGTCCGCGATTGTCGCGAAATCGTCGGCTGCACTCAAGCTCTCGTGCACACGTATGGCTCCCAGACCGACCGCTACCATCAGCGGAACAGCCACCACCGTCGCCATTTTCCACCGCAGTGGCCACCCTCCGAGTCGCCACCCGGGTCGATGGCGGGCAGGGTACCGAGGGGCGTCCACCGGGGCGGGTGTGGTCGTCATCGTGAACCTCTCGGAAGGGCCATTGGTAGCACCGACGCGAATGGCACTGTTACAGGGACCGATGGGCGCTCGTTTGCGGCATTGTGGATGTGGCGACACTGGCTTCGCCTTCCGTCACGGCAGCATAGCAATACACCGCCCTATGTTTTCTATAGCTCCAATCATGCTGATTATCAGCATGCAAGGTCCTGCTCGGCGCCTTCCACAGTGTCCAACGATGTCGAGAGTGTTTGTCCACCAGACACTCTGCGTCATATGACGTAGTCGGTTCGAGACAATCTTTCTGGTCGCCGTCCGCCATTAGGACGGTGCTCTGCAGCGGTAGGGGCCCTACCGTGAGTTCCATTACGGAAGTTGTCGAGCGTGAGGATTCGCGGAGCTGCGGGGCCGATGTCGAAAGAACACTGATGAGACAGGCCAGCTTTTGCCCTGGGGATACCTCTGGCGTTCACCGTTGTAGGCCACCAAATTTCAGGACTCGATTTCCACGAAGGAAGATCATGCCTCATACAGGTAACACCTCCGAAGAAGCTGTCGCACAGTACTTCTCTTCACTTGGCCCGACTGCCAAGCAATTCTGGGCCTCGTTCGACAAGTACTTCGACGAACAGACGGTATGGGAAAACGTAGGCCTCGCGCGGACGGTGGGCAGGGACGAAGCGGTGGCGTTCGCCCGCGCATTCCCTGTTCCCTTTGACCACATGCGCGTCGAGGACGTCTTGATGTCCTCCTCCGGCAACAAGGTGTTGACCGAACGCGTCGATCACTTCTGTACCGCGGACGGAACGCCTCTTTTGACCATTCGGGTGGCCGGTGTGCTCGAAATCGCGGACGGCCGCCTCATTCATTGGCGGGACTACTTCGACACGGCGGAACTTCAAGCGGATCTCGAGAAGTTGCAGACCCACGGATAGCAATAGCTGACAATGTGATCGGCGTGGTTCTACATCCAATGACATAGACGCACGGATACATCCCGCCGCTCACCGCCGGCCGTAGGGTCGATGCCCGCGAACGCCGTCGCGCTATACCGTCATGTAATCACGCACACACTGCCATCGTGAGGAATGTATGCCATCGCAACCGATCAGGGCCGAAGTTGTGGGCTCGCTGCTGAGGCCACCGCCTCTTGTCCGCGCCCGCCGGTCCCGGGCCGACGGGCAACTATCGGCGACCGCGTTCAAGGTCATCGAGGATCGCGCAGTCGACATCGCCATCGCGGCACAAGAGGCTGCGGGCATGGACGTGATAACGGACGGGGAACTGCGTCGCGGCATCTTCACCGGGCCATTGACTGAAAATGTTGACGGCCTGGAGTACGTTCCCGGCGTGACCCGCACGTGGTATACCCCGGATGGCCCCGTCGAAGAGGAACTTCCCGTTGTGGTCACTGGGCGCCTGCGGCTTCGTCGATCGGCGGTGACCGAGGAATTCGCCTACGCACGGGCGCGCGCCAGAACGTCCCTCAAGGTGACATTGCCCAGTCCCTTGATGATGTTGCTGCGGTGGTCCCCGAACCATTCGACGTCCGCCTACCGGGATGCCTTCGACATGGTTGCGGACGCGGCAGCAATCATTCGCGAGGAAGTTCGTGAACTGGCTGCACTGGGTTGTACGTATATTCACATTGATGCTCCGGAGATCGCCACGCTTGTCCAGCGGGAGACCCGCGATTGGTATGAGCGCCAGGATATTTCGATTGATCGAATCCTGACGGAGGGGCTCGATCTGTTGAACTCTGTCACTGACGTGCCTGGAGTCGAATTTGGCATCCACCTGTGTCGCGGTAATCGGAATGGCCGATGGATGGCCGCCGGCGGATACGATTTTGTGTCAGCGGCTCTGTTCACTCGCTGCGATGGTTTCGACCGCTTCCTGCTCGAGTATGACGACGATCGTTCCGGCACCTTCGAGCCTTTATCTCACACTCCCTCAGGCAAGGTGGTTGTCCTTGGGCTCGTTTCGACGAAGACGGCGATTGTCGAGAGCGAAGACCTGATCCTCGATCGCTTACGCGAGGCAGCGAAGTTCGTCGCTCCGGAGCAACTTGCTCTCTCGACCCAGTGCGGTTTCGCCTCAATGGTCGAGTCACATCCGGACCTAACAACGGATATTCAGACAGCGAAGCTCGACCTGGTACGCACGGCGGCCTCGACGTTTTGGAACGACTGATTCCGCCGGTGTCGTCGAGGGTTCTACCGGCCATTCGTGATGACCCGTAATGATCGACAGTGGGTGTGCTCGCCGTCGCTGAGACGGCACACCGCTGCGACGGGTCTCGATCAATTGCGCAGGATCAGGGCGAGTGCCTCCGATCGCGACGCGGCACTGGACTGCAGCGTTCCCCGCACTGCCGACGTGGTCGTACTCGCCCCCGGTTTGCGGATACCGCGCATCGCCATGCACAGGTGCTCGGCCTCGATCACGACAATGGCGCCTCGCGGGTTGAGTTTGCGCATGACGGCGTCGGCGACCTGGCTGGTGAGTCGTTCTTGCACCTGAGGGCGCTTCGCGTAGAGGTCGACAACGCGGGCGATTTTCGACAGTCCGGTGACCTTTCCGGTAGAGCCCGGGATGTAGCCGACGTGCGCGACTCCGTGGAACGACACCAGATGGTGCTCACACGTGGAGTACAACGGGATATCCCGCACGAGGACGAGTTCGCGATGGCCCTCGTCGAAGGTCGTGCCCAGGACTTCGGCCGGGTCGGTGTAGAGGCCGGCAAACACCTCGCGGTATGAGCGTGCGACTCGGGCCGGCGTGTCGATCAGTCCGGGGCGGTCGGGGTCCTCGCCGATGGCGAGCAACAGTTCGCGGACCGCTGCCTCGGCGCGGGGCTGGTCGAACATGTGGCCCGTCGCCAACGCAACGGGTTCAGGATTGGGATCACTCACTGCAATTCATTCCTCTGATGTCAACGTTCTCGTTGTGGACTAGGAGCGTAAGGCTCACCGGCCCAGAACGACCCACATCCGTCGTCCTTCTGTGCGACTTGTTTCCACTCAGCTGAGGTCGTCTTGGCGGATCAAGCGGCGTGCTGCCTCGGTGATCGAACCGGTCAGCGACGGGTACACCGAGAACGTCGCGGCGAGATCGTTGACGGTGAGGTTGTTCTGCACCGCGATCGCGATCGGGAGAATCAGCTCCGACGCGGTCGATCCAACTACCACCCCACCGATCACCGCACCGGTGGCCGGACGGCAGAAGATCTTCACGAAGCCGCGGCGCAGACCGGACATCTTGGCGCGCGGGTTGGTGTTGAGCGGCAGCATGACGGTGCGGGCGGCCACCCGACCAGTCTCGATCGCGGCCTGGCTGACACCCACGGTGGCGATCTCGGGGCGGGTGAACACCGCCGAGGCCACGGTCTTCAGCTTGATGGGGCTCACGCCCTCACCGAGCGCGTGGTACATCGCGATGCGGCCCTGCATGGCGGCGACGGACGCCAGCGGCAGCAGTCCGGTGCAGTCGCCCGCGGCGTAGATCCCGGATACCGGCGTCCGCGACACACGGTCCACGCGCAGGTATCCGCCCTTGTCGAGCTCGATGCCGACCTTCTCCAGTCCGAGACCCTGGGTGTTGGGAACCGAACCGACGGTCATCAGGGCGTGGCTGCCCTCGACCGTCCGGCCGTCCGCGAGCACGACGACGATGCCGTCCTCGGTGCGCTTCACGGCATCGGCCCTGGCGTGCTTGACCAGGGTGACGCCACGCTCGGCGAGGACGTCCTCGAGCACGAGGGCGGCGTCGGCGTCCTCACCGGGCAGGACGCGGTCGCGGCTGGACACCAGCGTGACCTTGACGCCCATCTCGGTGTAGGCGGACACGAACTCGGCGCCGGTCACACCGGAACCGACGACGACGAGGTGCGTGGGCAGCTCGTCGAGGTCGTAGAGGTCGCGCCACGTCAGGATGCGCTCGCCGTCCGGCTCCGCCCCGGGGATCACCCGGGGGCTCGCACCGGTGGCGATGAGGACGACGTCCGCGTCGAGTGTCTTCTTCTCGCCGTTCTCGAGGGTGGCACACACCTGGTGGGACGCCATGCCCAGTCGTGGGTCGGTGATCTCGGCGGTGCCCGACAGCAGTTCGACACCCACCGTCTGCAGGCGGGTGCGGATGTCGGAGGACTGCGCCTGCGCGAGGCTCTTTACGCGGGCGTGGATCTGCGGCAGTGCGACCGTGGCCTGCTCGGGATCGAGCGCAATGCCCAGGTCGGTGGCGCGCCGCATGTCGGTGCGCACGCCGGTGGAGGCGATGAAGGTCTTGGACGGCACGCAGTCGAACAGAACGCAAGCGCCGCCCACCCCGTCCGAATCGATCAAGGAGACGGAGGCGCCGTGCTGTGCGGCCACCAGCGCTGCCTCGTATCCGGCAGGCCCGCCACCAATGATCACGATTCGGGTCATCTGTCCTCCAAGATTGCCGGACCGGCCACATGCCAGCTGCCGGATAGATCGCTATTGCCTGACCGGGGCCCTTCCGAGGCGGCCCTTAGGTCGAGCGCCTCCGCGGAGACGTGCGACGCGCGCATTTCTGCTATCGAGTAGCCGGGATGGCACGGCCTCATCTGTGTTGCATGGCTACCGAGAGTCGAATATACGTCGCCATGTGGACGAATTTTCGCCCGCGCCTGACGGTTACGTCATTTATATGAGTACTGGGTGTGGTCGATCGCCGAGGCAGCTCAGTCATAGATCAGTGTCCGCAACCGTCGCCAAATTTCTTCGATGATGACCCGATCGGATGCTCGGTAACCCGCACGTCGTCTCAGCAAGAGGTGGTGCGTCTGATCCTCGACACCAGTGCTGGCCCACGAGTACCAACATTTCGCCTTCAGTGGGGCCTGTTTTCGCCTGCCGTCAATTCCTAAGTCATTTATATGAGCACCGGATGTGGTTGATAGCCGATAGAGCTCAGTCATAGATCAGTGTCCTCGGCCACAGTGTATTTCTACGCTGAAACCCAGTGTGGATGAATCGATGAGGAGCGAGTACATGAATCGTCAGCTTTCCGCAGATCGAGTGCGTGTGCACGGCCCTGACCGGGGCGCCGAGACCTCATGTGCCGTTGTCGCGGATTCTCCGACGTCGCAGATCCGCGAATCAGGGACAACCGCAGGATGAGCGGCGAAGCGTCGAATAGCGACATCGATGAGTCCGAGCTGCGGGTGGGGCACGTCCACGACCACGCGGCAGGAATGAGAGCAGTTGGGGTTTCCCTCAAGCGGGCGTTCACGCAGATGGGCGTAGCCCGGACGGTTGTCACACTGCCACTGCTGAATCAGCGGCACGGCTTCGACTGTCCCGGATGTGCGTGGCCGGAAAGCCAGGGCAGGCGGAAGCCCGCCGAGTTCTGTGAGAACGGTGCCAAGGCGGTCGCCGAGGAGGCAACCACCCGTAGGGTCACCCCGGACTTCTTCACTACGCATTCGGTAGCAGATCTGGCCGACAAGACCGACTACTGGCTCGGCCAGCAAGGACGGTTGACCGATCCCATGGTGCTCCGGCCTGGCGCAACACACTATGAGCCGATCTCGTGGGACGCGGCATTCAGTCTGCTGTCGGGCGAGCTCAACGACATGCCCTCTCCCGACCAGGCCCTGTTCTATACGTCCGGCCGCACCAGCAACGAGGCCGCGTTCCTCTATCAGCTGTTCGCACGCCGCCTGGGCACCAACAACCTCCCGGACTGCTCGAACATGTGCCACGAGGGACACAACGAGCGCGGCGGGGGTTCGCACGCCGCCTGGGCACCAACAACCTCCCGGACTGCTCGAACATGTGCCACGAGTCCTCCGGTGCGGCGTTGACGGAAACGATCGGCATCGGCAAGGGATCGGTCAGCTTGGACGACCTGCACCATGCAGACCTGATCCTGGTGGTCGGCCAGAACCCCGGCACGAATCACCCCCGGATGCTGTCGGCACTTGAAGAGGCCAAACACAACGGTGCCTCCATCGTGTCCGTCAACCCACTGCCCGAAGCCGGGCTGATGCGCTTCAAAGACCCCCAGAGCGTGCGCGGCGTACTGGCCAAGGGAACGTCACTGACCGACGTGTTCTGCCAGATCCGCCTCGGTGGCGACCTCGCGTTCTTCAAGGCCATCGCCGCCAGACTGTTCGCGCGTGAGGAACTGGCGCCGGGCACCGTGATCGATCGTGACTTTCTGTCCCGCCACACCCACGGCTTCGACGCCTACCGGGCGCAAGCCCAGAACGTCGACGATGAACTTCAACGGGCGACCGGACTTTCCGTCGACCAGCTCGACGACGTCGCCGACCGGTTCGCGCGGGCGGATCGCATCGTGTTGTGCTGGGCAATGGGGCTGACCCAGCACAAGCATTCGGTTCCCACGATCCGTGAGGCTGTGAACTTGCTGCTGGTCCGCGGGATGATCGGCAAGCCGGGAGCAGGTGTATGTCCGGTGCGCGGACACTCGAACGTCCAAGGTGACCGCACCATGGGCATCTGGGAAAAGATGCCCGAACCATTTCTGACCGCTCTGGACGATGAGTTCGGAATCGAGTCCCCGCGCCGGCACGGATACGACACCGTCGACGGCATTCGAGCAATGACGCGCGGCGAGATCCGTGTCTTCGTCGGAATGGGCGGCAACTTTGCCCGGGCGACTCCCGATAGCGAGATCACCGAGGCCGCCTTACGTAGTTGCCGGCTGACCGCCCAGGTGTCCACCAAACTCAACCGCTCACACGTGGTGACCGGGCAGACCGCGCTGATCCTGCCCACACTGGGACGCACCGAGACCGACATCCAAACCAGCGGAGCCCAATTCGTCACCGTCGAGGACTCGATGTCGGTGGTGCACCGCTCACAAGGCCGACTGAGCCCGGCGAGCACGAAACTCCTTTCGGAGCCGGCAATCGTCTGCGCCTGGCACGGGCCACGTTCGGGGATGAGCATTCAGTGCCCTGGGAGAAATTCGAAGCCGACTACGACACCATCCGCGATGCGATCTCGCGGGTCGTCCCCGGCTGTGAGAACTACAACGACCGCGTTCGCGGCCGAAATGGCTTCGTGCTTCCTCACCCGCCGCGCGATTCGCGCGAGTTCACCACGACCACGGGAAAGGCGAACCTGACGCTCAACGAACTGGTATATCCGACGATTCCCGAAGGGCGGCTGTTGCTGCAGACGCTGCGAAGCCATGATCAATACAACACCACAATCTACGGCCTCTCCGACCGATACCGGGGTATCGAAAACGCCAGGCGGGTAATCATGGTCAGCCCTGCGGACATAGAACAGCTCGGCTTGCATGATGGCCAGACCGTCGATCTGGTGAGCGAATGGGAGACGGACGGTCGCATCGACGAGCGCCGGGTGCCCGGCTTCCGCATCGTCGCCTACCCGACCGCAACGGGCTGTGCAGCAGCCTACTACCCAGAGACGAATCCACTCATCCCACTGGACTCGGTCGCCGACACTTCCAACACTCCAACATCGAAATCCGTTGTCGTGCGTCTTGACTCAGCGCCTGTTGAGTTGCACGCCGGGCAACGGCGGGAGCCCTAAATGACAATCGACTTTTCGCCACCCCGGTACCATTCCAACCTCCGCAACGCGCCGAGCACGACCCGGCCCGGCACCGAGCCCCTGAAGGTGATGGGCATCCTCAACCTCACCCCGGATTCCTTCTGGTCCGGCAGCCGCTATGCCGCAACCGAGGAGGCGATCGCCGCGGGCGAGGCGATTTTCGAGGCGGGCGCCTGGGCGGTGGATATCGGCGGTGAATCAACACGCCCCGGCGCGGTCCCGGTCTCGCCGGCCGCCGAACTCGAACGCATCGCGCCGATCATATCGGCTCTCGCGAGGAAGGGCCGGGTCTCCGTCGATACCCGACACGACGCGGTGGCGGAGGAGGCGGTCCGGCTGGGCGCGTCGATCGTCAACGACGTCTCCGGGACCCTGCACAACGTCGCCGGCCGACTGAGGTGCGGATACGTCGGGATGCACTCGCACACCGTCCCGGTGTCGGTCGATGGACATCCGGTCTACGACGACGTCGTCACAGAGGTCTCCACGCACCTGACCGGCATCGCCGCGGCGGCCCGCGCCGAGGGAGTTGGAGAAATGTGGATCGACCCCGGCATCGGCTTCGGAAAGTCACTCGAAGACAACGTGGAACTTCTGCGCCGGTTGCCGGCGATCTGCGCCCTCGGTGTGCCGGTACTGCTGGGCGTCAGCCGGAAGTCGTTCATCGGAAAGGTGACCGGTCGCGAGGTAGGTGAGCGCCTGCCGGGTTCACTGGCACTCATCGCACCGGCATGGTCGGCGGGGGTCGATGTAATCCGGGTGCATGATGTGCCGCAGACACTCGACACGATCGCGATGCTCGAGGCGGTATGGGGTGCCACGTCGTCGTAGCCCAGCCGACATCCCCCCAATCGGCGACTGCCTGCGATGAGCAATCAAACCGGGGAGGGCGGGAGCACGGTGTATCCGCCGTCCCGGGTGCATTCGCTTCCGGTGGGCGCCAGATCAGGGCCAACCCAGCGCCAATGAGGGCTTGTTCGGCGGAGGGCGCGACAGAAAACCTGCAGGTAGCGGCCGATCCGACCAGGTCCATCTACGTCCTTTGACGTATATCGGCCTCCAACGCCGAGAATGTCTCGATCAGGGGGTGCATTCCATTGGCCGGCCATGCATTCTTGGGATGCAACGTCGTTCCTACCGCTGTCTGATGCCCGCCGTCACAGCCGACGCTGAGGAGGTCCACCATGGTCGGCGCGCGTGAAAGCGACGGATCGATGACACTGCTCCCCTTCGCCTGGGCTGGACTACCCGAAGCGGCGCCGGACGGTCTCGCGGTCGTCGATTCGGCAGGACGATTCGTCCGCATCAATCGTGCCGGGGCTCGACTGTTCGGAAGGACCGAGACGGCTCTGATCGGCACCTTGTCGCCGTTCTTGTTCACCCCCGAGGTCGCCCCCGAGCCGGTGGGCCTGTTCGACGACGGTCCGAGTGAGCAAGTCACCCCGTGGGCGCTCGACGAGGGGCCGCAACGGGAGTTCGCGTACCGGGTGCAGCAGGCACCCGGGGACCCCCGCCTCGCCGTCGTGACCTTTCGGGACGTCACCGAGGAACGCCGGCGACAACGGCGGATCGTCGCCGTCGCCCGCAGCGCCGCGAAACTGGCGTCGCAGGGGTCGCTCTCGGCGACCCTCGACGCACTCGCACGCGAGGTCCTACAGACCGACGCGCTTGCAGGAGTGCAGATCCTGACCGTCGACGAAAGCGGCCAGGGGCTGCGGATCATGGGCTCAGCCGGATTCCAGCATTGGCCGGACTTCTTCGACCGTCTCCTCGAATGCCGGGAGCGCGGTGCCTCCCTGCTGATGCTCGATGCGCTGACAGACAGCGAACCGAAGGTGGTCGCGCACCGCTGGGAGACCATTCAGACCGACCCTGCGTGGGAACCGCTCCGCGAGTACCTCGGCGAACTGCACTGGGACTCGTTCGCAAGCGTGCCCCTGATAATCCGCGGCCGGGCCGCGGGGGTGCTCAACGCCTTCTTCGCCCCGGGGCAGATCGTGAGCACCCGAACCCTCGAGTTCCTGACCGCGATGGCAGAGCAGGCGGCGGTCGCCATCGATTATGCCGCGCTGATGCATCGCGAACGCGACGTCGTCCGCCGCCAAGAACGCCAACGCCTGGCGCGCGACCTACACGATTCCATCGTCCAGCAAGTTTTTTCCATCTCCATGCAGGCCAAGTCGATGGAGGTGCTTGCGCAGCGCAGCACGTCGCTCCCTGCGGACGCTGTCCAACGTATCGCCGACGAGGTCGGACTGCTCTCGCGCACCGTCCTCGCGGACCTGCAGGCCATGGTGCACGAACTGCGGCCACTGTCGACCACACAGGTGGGCGGGCTGGAAGAGGCAGTGCGCGCACTAGTCGACAGCACCACGAATCGGACCGGTCTTCGGTTCCGCCTCTTCATGGGTCAGGGGCTCGACGGAATCGAAGGTGAGATGGCAGAGGACGTGTACAGGATCGTCGCCGAGGCGATCCACAACGTGGTCAAACACGCCGAGGCGGGCAAGGTGGAGATACGGATCGGTGTCCGTGACCAGCGCCTACGCGCCAGCATCTCCGACGACGGCCGAGGCTTGACCTCACCGCGCGAGGACATCCCCGGACATTCGACTGGATACGGACTGCAGACAATGACGGAAAGGGCCGAACGATGGGGTGGAACAGTAACGGTGAAGCCACGCAAAAGATCCGGGACCATCGTGCAGGTGTCGGTTCCACTGACCGCCGGACTCCCCCGAGCCGGCGCCTCGGTGGAAATCACGGGCACATGGACACCGCCGGCCGACACGAAAGGCCAAGCATCGTGACCGGGACAGCCGCCCGCAAGATCAAGGTCTTAATCGTCGACGATCACGCGGTCGTTCGTCGAGGTATCCGCGCCTACCTCGACGTGCTCGACGACATGGAGGTTGTCGACGAGGCAAGCGATGGCCAGGACGCACTCGACAAACTCGACACCATGGCAGCCCACCAGGAACTACCCGACGTCGTTCTGCTCGACCTCCTCATGCCCCGCCTGGACGGCGCCGCCACGACATCACGAATTACCAGCGCGTACCCCGAGGTCAAGGTCGTCATCCTCACCAGCTTCGGCGAGATGGAGCGAGTGCACACCGCCCTGGCGAACGGGGCGTCCGGGTTCCTCCTCAAGAGCGCCGGACCGCACGAGGTCGCAGGGGCGATTCAGGCCGCCGCCCGCAATGATGTGTTCCTCGATCCGGTGGTGGCCCGCCGCTTGACGCAGGAGATCGTCGCACCGCCCACCGGCATCAGTGCACTCACCGATCGGGAACGAACCGTGCTCAGCCTGATCGCCACCGGCAAGTCCAACAAGGCCATCGCCAGTGAACTCGTCATCAGCGAGCGAACCGCCCGAACTCACGTCAGCAACGTGCTGCGCAAGCTCCAACTGACCTCACGCACCCAGGCAGCGCTGGTCGCGGTACGCGAAGGCCTGGCACCCCCACAAGGCTGACGCTGCGCCTCTCGGCGGCGGCTCGGCGGGAAACCTTCGCACACACTGCAACGATCGACCATCCCCCGACCCACAACCTCCTTCGACGGGTACACAGGGCACATCTCCGCGGGTCCGTGGCATGCGGTTGAGCGTTGGCGCCGACCCGGGACACCCTCGGCCAGCACACGAGTGCGCCCCCGGTGCAGACACACCCGGGGGCACACTCGTTGCTCGACAATCGATGAAAGGGCGGAGCTATTTACGTTCCTGCGGATGGGTGGCTAGGGCTTCCACCGTCACGTCCATCCACTTCCACATCGGCAGCGACGCCAGAGCGTCATGGAGTTCGGCCGGGTCGCCCGCTTCGTACAATCCGACGGTGGCGTTGCGGCCGGGTACCCTCCACAACCGCTTGAGTATCCCTCCCTCGCGCAATTGCATCGCACGATCGCGTTCCCCCGCACGAAGGCGCTCACGGGTCTCGTCCGGAGTGTCCGCCGGCATCAAGTTCTCGGTGCGAACGAGGAATTCCATGTTGTCCTCCAACCACTCTCAGGCGGAAACAGTCAGCAGAAGATCCGCCAACTCCTTGGGCTCGGTGACCATGGCTTCGTGCCCGGTCGCGATGGTGTGGACCGGCCATCCGTGGGCCGCGGCCCGCTCGGCGTGATCCTGGAACACCCGCATCCAATCCGTGCACTCGATGAACGAGGCCGGCACACGGTCCGCGGCACCGGTCAGCCGCAGCGGTTCGGTGTAGGTCAGCCACGGATGGGGAGTCAACCGGGCGCTGAGCCAATCGACGTCGGATTGCTCCGACACGCCCAGCACCTTCAGTGAGCGAACGGGGATCAACCATCCGAACCCGTTGTTCTGCACGGACTCCCGATAGTGACCGGCGATCGTGGACGGTTGCAGATCGATTGCAGCGTCGCCGTCCGAGCCGACGAAGGCGTCGAGGTAGATGCGCTGAGCAAGCCGATCCGGGATGCGGTCCGCGACTCCGGTGACCACCTGCCCGGCGTAGCTGTGCCCGACGAGGACGACGTCCTGCGCATCGTAGGCCTCGATCAGACTCACCACGTCCTGGATGTGGGTGTTCAGCCCGACGGACGGATTCAGCAGGTGCGCACGATCACTGACACCGGTCAATGTCGGTGTGTGCACCTCGTGGCCGGCTGCGCGTAGCAGCGGCGCGACCCGCTGCCAGACCCAGCCCCCGTGCCAGGCACCGTGCAAGAGAACGAACGTGCTCATGCGGTCACCGCACTCGTCGCACCGAGGTCTTCGAACAGGGCCAGCGCGGCCGCGGTGTTCGATGCCGGGACATGGTAGGTCTCGTGGATCCGTTTGATGTTGCTGCTCAGCGCGCCGCGCATGACCAGCCACATGATCAGCTCGATCCCCTCGGTACCCGCCTCCCGGACATAGTCCTCCCGGGTGAGTGCGGCGAGCTTCTCGGGATCGGTCTCGATGGCGTCGAGGAACATTCGGTCGAACTCTGCATTGATCAATCCCGCACGCGCACCAGCCAGCTGGTGCGACATCCCGCCCGTTCCGAAGACGGCAACCTTACGGTCTTGCGGGAACGATCGGATCGCCCGTCCCAGGGCCCGCCCGAGCGCGTAACAGCGAGCCGCTGTCGGTTGTGGGTACTGGATCACGTTAACCACCACCGGAACGACAGCGCAGGGCCAAGCCTCACCCGGATCCGGGCAGTACACCGACAGTGGCACCGTCAGTCCGTGGTCGACGTCGAGCTGATTGAATGTGGCGATGTCGAACGAGTCGTCCATCAGTTCCCGGACGAGGTGCTCGCTGAGCTCCGGGTCACCGATCACCGGGGGCACCGGCCGATGTCCCCATCCCTCGTCTGCCACCGGGTACGACTCGGCGGTGCCGACACCGAAGGTCGGAATGAGATCGAGATCGATCGAGTTCGCGTGGTCGTTGTAGATAATGACCGCGACGTCTGGCCGGTGCTCGGCCATCCACGAACGAGCCGGTGCGTATCCATCGAAGAGCGGCTTCCAGTACGGCTCCTCGGTCTTGTGGTTGTCCATCGCCGCCCCGATCGACGGCACATGGGAGGTCGCCAGACCCCAGATCACCTCAGCCAAAGCTCCGTCCTCCTGCACTCAGTTCCGCCGCGAACTCGTCAGCGGTCATCCCGGTGAAGACGCCGCCGAGGTACTGCATCGACTTCTTGTCCATCATCGCCAGCTTGAAGATGTAGAAAATGGATGCACCGAGATCCGACATGCCGATCCAGTCGCGATCGAGCACTGCCTGCTTCTGTTGCGGGGACAGCCCGTACGCGTCGCAGTAGGCGGCCTCGTCCGCGGTGAAACGGTCGCGGTTCTCAGCGTCCTTGAATGATCCGCACATGCGGTTGAGGGCGTAGCCTCGCCGGTTCTGGGTCAGATCGAGGATGTAGTTGTCCTGTGCCTTACTCATGTCGCCTCCTCACGAGGTCGCTTCGTGTTCGCGTGCGGCACGGATCGTTTGCGACAGCAGCGTGGCGATGGTCATCGGTCCGACACCTCCCGGGACAGGGGTGATGTACGAGGCTCGTGCCGCTGCGCTGTCGTATTCGACGTCGCCCTTGTCGTCGGCGTAGCCTGCGTCGACCACGACCGCACCCGGTTTGAGCCATTCGCCGCGAATCAATTCCGGCCGGCCGACGGCTGCGACCACGACGTCGGCCTGCGCGACGTGGTCGGCCAGCCCAGTGGTCCGTGAATGGCAGTACGTAACCGTGGCGTCACGCGCGAGGAGCAGCATGCCTACCGGTTTGCCCAGGATGGGGCTGCGCCCGACCACGACGGCATGCTTACCGGCCAACGGGATGTCGTAGGCGTCGAGGAGCGCCATGATCCCGCCCGGAGTCGCGGATTCGAATCCACCCTCGTCGAAGGCCATCGTGGCGAATGAGGTGCGGGTGACGCCGTCGACGTCCTTGGACGGGGCGATGGCCTCGAACGCTGCGCGCTCGTCGATGTGCTCCGGCACCGGATGCTGGAGCAGGATCCCATCGACGGCCCGGTCAGCGGACAACTTGCGGATCTGCTCGACCAATTCGTCGGTGGTGATCGTCGCGTCGAGTTCGATGCGGCGCGACTCCATCCCGACCTTCGCGCACCGGTTTGCCTTCATCCGGACGTAGGTGTGGGAAGCGGGATCGTCACCGACGAGCACGGTCGCCAGGACCGGGACACGCCCGTGCTCGGAAACGAACTCCTCGACCTCTTTCTGCACACGGTCGAGGATCGTCGACGATATGTGACGTCCGTCCAAGATCTTTGCGGTCACTGACACTCCCTAGAACACAACAGTCGTGTTGCCGTCGCGGATGACCCGGTCATCGCAATGCCAGGACACCGCCCTCGACAGCACTGAGCGCTCGACGTCTGCGCCTCGCCGCTGGAATTCACGGGTGGATTCGCGGTGCGAGACCCGGATGACGTCCTGCTCGATGATGGGACCTTCGTCCAGGTCCTCGGTGACATAGTGCGCGGTCGCGCCGATCAGCTTCACACCGCGGTCCTTCGCCCGCTGATACGGTCCGGCCCCCATGAACGCGGGCAGGAACGAGTGGTGGATGTTGATGACCGGTACGCCGACCTCTTCGAGGAAGTCACCCGAAAGGACCTGCATGTACCGGGCGAGGACGACCATGTCGACGTTGCCCTTGAGCAGATTGAGGTGTTCCTTCTCTGCGGCAGCCTTGTTGTTCTTCTCCACCGGCACGTGAAAGAAGGGAATACCGAACTGACGCACGTCATCTCCGAGATCGGGGTGATTGGAGATGACCATCGGGACTGTCATGCGCAGCTCGCCGCGGCGCTGGCGCCAGAGCAAGTCGAGCATGCAGTGATCGGACTTGGAGACGAGGATCGCGACTCGCTTCTGCCGCTTGGCTTCCACCAGCCGGTAGGACAGACCCAGGTCGTCGACCAGGTTCTGGTCGAGGGCGTCGGCGAGTGCCTCACGCTTGACGGACAGCTCCGGCAGGTGGAACACCGTGCGCTGGAAAAATTGTCCGCCCGATGGATCGCTGGTGGTCTGGTCGAGTGCGACGACGTTGGCGCCGTGCTCAGCGAGCACAGTGGACACGCGGGAGACGATCCCGGGCTGGTCGGCGCCCTGCACGATCAGACGCCCGTAGTCTTCGGCGAAGATGTTGTCGGTCATGACCGAGCATCCTTTTCCACGATGGCGGTGAGAAGTTTCTGCCGCCAGATTTCGGTCTTGCGAAGTTCGTTGAAGGTGAAGATGTGCAGGCCGGCGATATTGTTGCTGGTCTTCGGGACGGCGCTGCCGAGTTGCTTGAGCAGGCGGGTGGGGTTGTAGCCGCCGGGCAGAAGGAATCGCCACAGCATGCTCTGCTGCTTCTGCAGGAACCGTGCCGACTGTCCCAGTCCGATGCCGGCCGAGATCCGCATCAGTTTCTGGCGGCTGACCGGTCCCGGCATGCCGACGTAGATGGGCCGGTCCACCCCGGAGGCGGCGACGCCTGCGGCCCACTTGCTGGTGGTGGTCGCGTCGAAGCAGATCTGTGTCAAGACCCGTGTCGCCAGTGGTGCCTTCTGTTGCAGGGCCAGATCAATGAGTTCCTGTTCGATCGCGCCGTGCCCCTCCGGGTAGCCACCGATGCCCACTTCCTGGAAAGGGTGGCCGACTTCCTCCATCGCCCGGAGCAGTCCGAACGCATCGACGAACTTGCCTGCCGGGTCAGGTGCGTCACCGCCGATGACGAACACCGACTTCACTCCGATCTCGCTGAGACGGGCGATGACATCGGCGACGTGCGCGTCGTCGACGAACTGGCGGCCCGGCAGATGCGGAGAAACTTGGTAGCCGTGGCCGATCAACTTCTCGGTGAGGTTCAAGGTGGTGTCGATTCCCTTGGCCTCGGTCACCGTCACGGTGAGGGGGACCGTCGTGGGAACGTGATCGACCACGTCCTGCTCGGTGTTCTTGAACGGCATCACCTCGTAGCTCATGTTGCGTACGAGGTCCGCCGCGTTGCTGCTCCTGCGGCGAACGCCGGTTTCGTTGCTTAAGTTCGTCATTGGTTCCTCGTTCCCGGGGTGCGAGTGGGGAAGATCAGGATTTGCGGTAGTTGTCGCGGACCTCGTAGACGTACGGTGCCGGAGCAACCGTGGCCCGAATCTCGACCTGCCGGTGGCGCTCGACGGCCGGCTTGGCGGACACCGGCTGCTCACCCCAGACCACGGATACCTTGGTACCGGGCTCGGCGAGCGCCTTGTCCACCGTTGCCAGCGACACGAACTCCTGCTCGTTCACGATGTAGCCCAGGTCCAGCGACATGCCGACCTGCTCCCCGTTGCGAACGACCTTGTCGACCTGGAAGAAGGCGTAACGAGACTTGGGCAGTTCGAGGTACTTGGCCGGGGTCCCTGCCTCGAACAACGAACGCATCGCGGCGGCGACGTCCTCGGAGTTCCAGACCAGCGTCACCTTCGTCCGCTCGGCGTTCTCGGCGATCTTCTCGAGCGCCTCCCGGCCGAGGAAGTCGTGATCGAACTTGACGGTGCGGCCGTACCCGATGTCGTAGGGGGTGACGTAGTAGTCGGTGATCTCGGCCGAGTCCATGCTGCCGCCGAGCGATCCGAGCGCGTCGGCGCCGAGCCATTCGCGGTAGTCAGCCATTTCCGGGCCGAAGATCGCCGGAACGGCGGTCGGGATCCAGCCCGATTCGAGGTTGGCCGTGGAGTAGGCCTTTGCACCGGCCCGCACCAGATCGAATTCCTTGCCGACCTCCAAGATCGCGGCCAGGACGTCCTCGCCCTCGGCCCACGGACCGAACAGCTCGAAGCCGGGCTGTCCTGCCATCCCGTGGCGCAATGCGCGCACACGGTGTCCGGCGATGGTGAATTCGGTCATGTTGAAGAACTTGATGTCGGGAAGCGGCTCCCCGGTCAGCTTTTCCACGAGCGACTTCGCGGTCGGGCCCTGCAGTTCGTATCGGTAGAGCTTCGGCGGACCGGAGGGCCGGTCGTAGGAGTTCTCGTCACGTTCGAGGGTGACGTCGTAGTCACCCTTCTCGGCGTTGTACTGAAGCCAATTGATGACCGTCTTGTGGCCGACGACGTCGAACAGGTCGTCTTCGAGGGCGAAGAGGATGGCGTCTCCGATGAAGTGTCCGTCCTGGTTGACCGCCACGTACTGCTTGGCCTTACCTGCGGTGAAGTTCTTGAAGGTGTTGACGCCGAAGTCGCTCAGCAGTCGCAGCGCATCGGTTCCGCTGATGTAGAGGTCGGTCATGTGGTGCGACTGATCCAGCAGTGCGCACGACGAGCGCCAGGACTGCTGCTCGGAGCGCCAGTTCGTGAACTCCGGTGCGACCGGGAACGTCATCGGCCGGTACGTCGAGTTGCGCAGCAACTCGACCGGGGACCCGACGCGCTGGATCGCAGACTCGAGACTTTCAACACCCATGACCTTGAATACCTCCTGCGGCCGGACCCGTGTCCCGACCTCGCTGTGTGAGAGACGGTCTCTGGAATTACCGCCTGTATTCAGTAGAGCCGAAGCGCACATCACATTTCGTCGGGCATCGAGGCAGACTTGACTGCGACAAATGACGGACGCGGTCGGGCACCGTGCCGTCCCGCCGGGGACTGTGGGCGCGCGGTGAGCACGGCTGCTTTCGCACGCAGCTCGGCATATTCGGCCGCAGGTTGTGAGTCCCAGGTGATGCCACCGCCGGTCCCGTAGATGGCGCTGCCTCGGTCCGTATCGACGACGAGGGTGCGGATGGCGACGTTGAAGCGCGCTCGGACCGGTACGCCCGCTGGGGCGATGACTCCGACGGCGCCGCAGTAGACACCTCTCGGTGTCGGTTCGAGGTCGCGGATGATCTCCATCGTGCGGTGCTTGGGGGCGCCTGTGACCGAGCCGCAGGGGAACAGTGCGCGGAAGATCTCGACGAGACCGAGGTCGGGACGCAGTCGGGCGGTGACATCGGAGGTGAGCTGGTGGACCGTCTCGTACTGCTCGGCGCGGCACAGCGCGGTAACGGACACACCTCCGGTGACCGCGAGTTGCGCGACGTCGTTGCGGACGAGGTCGACGATCATGATGTTTTCGGCGCGCTCTTTCTCACTCGCTTGCAGGCGTGCGACGATCTCCCGGTCCTCTGCCACCGAATGTCCGCGTCGGGCAGTGCCTTTCATCGGGCGCATGAGAAGTTGGTCGTCGGTGATCTCGAAGAACAATTCGGGGCTCGCGCTGGCGATCGCGAACTGGCCGGTATCGAGGTAGGCGTTGTACGCGCCGCCTTGGGCGCATGCCATGTCCGCGTACAGCTGGGGTAGGTCTCCGGCAACGTCCGCGGTCAGGCGGGTGGTGAGATTGGTCTGGTAGGTCTCTCCTGCCGCGATGTGCCGGCGCACCGCTTCGACCTTGTCGCGATGCTCATCCGCTCCCCATTCGTAGCGCCACTCCCCTACCTGGTAGTTGGGGTTTACCGTCGGCCGCACGAGTGGGACTCGTTCGGGTTCTCGCGCGATCCCGAACCATGCCAGGGGTAGGCCGTCGACGGTGTCGTGCACGGCTAGGGAGGGGTCGAGACCTGCGGCCGCCTCGTAGCTGACGAACCCGAATGCCCACCACCCTCTGCGGCTGGCCTCGTCGACCTCCGCCAACACATCCGCGACATGTTCGGGCCGGGTCGCGACGAGGTCGTAGGCGACCTCCGGGAACCGGCAGGCGGTACCGGCGCGCAAGTCGTCGAATCTCGCCCAGGCGGTTGGCACCCTCATTTCGGCATCACCTTTCCTGCGTCGGCGACGGCGAAGAATGATCCTGTGACGACCAGCGGAGCATCGGGGTCGGAGAGCTCGACCGCCGCTTGGAGTGCGTCGCCGATGCTGGGATACGTCTCCACTGCATCGATCCCGGCCCGCTGGGCCGCCGCGGCGACTTCGCTGGCGGCGAGGGCGTGTCCTCGCCCCTGATTCGTTCCGTCACTATCGAATTGGGTCGCGAATACCCTCGCCGCGGATGGGGCGATTGCCTTCATGGCGTCGTCGACGTTCTTGTCCGGTTTGAAGGTCAGCACCCAGATCGGTGCGCGGTCGGGCCACTCGTCGCGGACCGCGCAGGCAAGGGTCGCGAGTTTGATCTCGTTGTGGGCGCCGTCGAGGACGACAGGGCGACCGTGCCATCGGCGTCGTTCGAATCGGCCGGGCAACTGGGCGCTGGCGAGACCGGCAGTGGTACGGCCGAGACGGAGCGACCACCCGTCCCGATCCGCCAGGTGCCGTACCGCGCGCAGTGCTAGTCCGGCGTTGACCCGTTGGTGGCGGCCGGGCAGACCGAGGACGACGCCCGCGGGCAGGAGGTCCGCCGCGTGTGCTGGTGTGAGGTGGTCGACGGTGCATTGGCGCCGTCGTCCCTCGGCTCGGATGGCCTTGTCGATGCGCGGTCCCCCGCGCAGTGCGATGGCCGCACCGCCGGCGGGGAAGATGCCCGCCTTCTGCCGCGCGATGTCGGCTACCGTCGGTCCGAGAACCTCGGTGTGGTCGAGACCGATCGTCGTCAGCACGGCGAGTTTGTCGCTCCGCGAGACGGTGTTCGTGGCGTCGTGCAGTCCACCGATACCAGTTTCGATGACCGTGTAGTCGACGTCGTGGTCGCGGAACAGCTGAAACGCGGTCGCTGTCGCGGCCTCGAACATCGTGACGGGTCCCAACTCGGTCGTGTCGAGTCGGCGCTCACCATCGCGCACGACGCGCAGAGCGGCAGCGACGTGCTCTTCCGGTGCCGGCCGGCCGTCGATTTGGAATCTCTCGAGAACCGAGTGCACGTGTGGTGACAGGTAGGTGCCGACCCGGAAACCCTGTGCACGGAGAATCGATGCGATGAAGGTCGACACCGAACCCTTCCCCGCGGTGCCCGCGACGTGCACGACACGCAGGTCATTCTGTGGGGATCCCATCAGAGCGAGCAGCGCTGCTGCGCGTCGCTGCCCCGTCGCTGTGGCGGGAGATCGGGCGGACGTCGATGATAGTCCCGCCATGAGATAGCGTTCCACGCCGAGCGAGGTCGCCGCTTCACGCCGGTCTTCCTCAGTTTTCATTCACTTGACGCTATGACCCCGGACGAGCTGGGGAAACGGTCCGATGTCGGCTCTCGTCGCGCTATTCGGCTGATCACGTACGAGTCAAATGACTTAGTACAGACCGGACTCCGGGACCTGACGATGCACCCCCCATCACTCCTACTGTCCATTGTGAGAGTCAACGACAATCCAAGGAGAGATGCCGGGATGAGTTCCTTACTGGTGGTCAGCGCACACGCAGGTGACTTCGTCTGGCGCGCCGCCGGCGCGATCGCTCTCGCGACCAGCCGGGGTCAGCGGGCCAAAGTGCTGTGCCTGAGCTTCGGTGAGCGCGGCGAATCTGCACGGGCGTGGCGAGAGGGCAAGACACTCGACGAGATCAAGGCGCTGCGGCGCGGAGAGGCCGAAAGTGCCGCCGCTGTCCTCGGCGCCGAGATCGAGTTCCTCGATGCCGGCGACTACCCGCTGCGCGAGTCCGACGAACTGGTGGACCGCATCGTCCGGGTCTACCGCGAGTTCGACCCAGCGGTGGTGTTGACGCACCCATTGACCGACCCCTACAACGGAGACCATCCCGCGGCCGCCCGGATGGCATTGGATGCTCGAGTCCTCGCCCAAGCCGTCGGCTACGACGCACCCGGAGATCCGCTCGGCGCTCCCCCGGTATTCTTCTTCGAGCCTCACCAGCCCGAGCAGTGTGACTTCAAACCCAATGTGCTGCTGGACATTACTGATGTCTTCGACGTCAAGCGCAAGGCCATGGAATGCCTGGCGGCACAACAGCACATGTGGGACTACTACACCGATCTCGCCAAACGGCGTGGGGTGCAGGTCAAACGGAACGCCGGCCCGAACCTGGGTCTGCCCCACAACACCATGGGCGAGGCGTACATGCGGCTGTACCCCCAGGTCACCGGGGAACTCTCATGAAGAATGTCATTGTCACGGACACGCCTCGCGCATGCATCGAGAAGGTCGACAAGCTCGCCGAATACGGTGTCGCCACAGTTCACGAGGCACTGGGTCGAACCGGGTTCCTGGGACCGAAGCTGCGGCCGGTCCACCTGGGCTCGCGTGTCGGTGGCACGGCGGTCACCGTCCTGAGCTGGCCCGGTGACAACCTGATGATCCACGCCGCAATCGAACAGTGCCAGCCCGGTGATCTGTTGGTCGTCACCACTACCTCACCGAGCTCGGACGGCATGTTCGGCGATTTGTTCGCGACCGCGCTGCAGACCCGCGGAGTACGTGGACTCGTCACCGAGGCCGGTGTGCGCGATGTCGCCGAGCTCAATGCAATGGGGTTCCCGGTATGGTCCACCGCTGTCAGCGCACAGGGAACCGTGAAGGCTACCGCCGGCGCGGTGAATATCCCGATCATCATCGGCGGACAGACGATCCGGCCCGGTGATGCCGTTCTCGCCGACGACGACGGCGTGATGGTCGTCCCCCGCGGCGACGTCGACCGGGCAATCGAGGCCGCCCAGGCCCGAACCGATAAGGAAGAAGCAACCCGCACCGCCTTCCGTGACGGCGAACTCGGGCTGGACCGTTACGGTCTGCGCGCCAAACTCGCCGAGCTCGGCGTCGAGTACATCAGTGCCGAACAGCACCTTCTCTGACTCCCAACAACTACCTGTTCTCCCATCAACGAAACGGAAAATCATGAGCCCGAAAAACCTTCAGGACGTCCTCGATCAGGCCGGAAACACCGTAGAGCTGCTGCGCAACTCCCAGCTCGGCACCTACATCTACCCGGTCGTCCCGTCCGAGTTCACGAACTTCCGCCGCGAGGTGAAGGCCTGGAGTGAGACCGCGGTGCTGTTCGATCAGAGCCACCACATGGTAAACCTGTTCATCTCGGGTCCGGACGCACTGAAGTTGATCTCCGACACCGGCATCAACAGCGTGGCGAAGTTCGAGGTCAACACCGCCAAGCAGTTCGTCCCGGTCTCCCCCGAGGGCGGCGTCATCGGCGACGGCATCCTCTTCCGGGAGGCTGAGGAAGAGTTCACCTTCGTCGGCCGTGCCCCTGTCGCGAACTGGCTGACCTTCCAGGCCAATCGTGGCTACAACGTCGAGTTGCGCCTGGATCCGCGGTCGCCGTCGCGTCCGTACGGCAAGGAGGTCACCCGTGACCTGTGGCGCTTCCAGATCCAGGGTCCCCGCGCCTGGGATGTCATCGAGAAGGTCCACGGTGGCACCGTCGAACAGGTGAAGTTCTTCCGCATGGGCTACATGAACATTGCCGGCGAGCAGGTCCGCACGCTGCGTCACGGCATGGCCGGTGCGCCCGGACTGGAGATCTGGGGTCCCTACAAGTCCTACGACAAGATCCGGGACGCCATCCTCGAAGCAGGCCGCGAGTTCGGTCTGGAGCCGGCCGGAGCACGGGCATATTCGTGCAACACCCTCGAATCCGGGTGGATCCCGTCCCCGCTGCCCGCGATCTACACCAGCAACGGGATGCGGGAATACCGCGAATGGCTCGGCGCCGACAGCTACGAGGCGACGAACGCGTTGGCGGGCAGTTTCGTCTCCAACGACATCAGCGACTACTACCTCAACCCGTGGGAGCTCGGCTATGGATCGTTTGTCAAGTTCGATCACGACTTCATCGGACGTGACGCACTCGAGGCCATCGACCAGGAGAGCCAGCGCCGGAAGGTGACCCTCGCTTGGAACCCCGAGGACGTTGCGAAGCTGCTGGCGTCACCGGTCGACCCGAAGGGGCCCGGATACCAGTTCTTCGACCTGCCCAACGCCAACTACGGGTCCTCGAACTACGACGCGATCGTCGACGCCGACGGAAACAACATCGGTCTGTCCCTGTTCACCGGGTACAGCGCCAACGAGCGCGCCGCGCTGTCCTTGGCGACGATCAACCCCGACGTTCCGCTCGGTGCCGAGGTCAAGGTCATCTGGGGCGAGCCCGACGGTGGAAGCCGCAAGACCACCGTGCAGCAGCACGAGCAGCTCGCCGTGCGTGCAATCGTGAGCCCGGCACCGTACTCGGTCATGGCCCGCGACTCCTACCAGGCTGGCTGGCGCACCGCGGTCAAGGCCTGACACCAATCTCCGGTCGGGCCGCCGCGCAAGCGGCGGCCCGACCGGATGCGGCGGCCCCAACCCCCTCTGTTTGAGCAACCCGCACACCGAGCCGAACTTTGATGCGGCCGACGAGCCTGCAGGAGCCGTGATGCACCCTTCGCGCACCCTTACCGGCCGAACCGCCATCGTGACCGGTGCGGCCCGCGGCCTGGGCCGGGCAATCGCCAACCGGCTTGCCGCCGATGGGGCAGCCGTCGCCGCGATCGACATCGAGGCGGGCTCTGACGCCTCGGAATCAGTCCTTCCCTGGACGTGCGACGTCACGGACACCGCCGCCGTCACCGCGACCGTCGAAGCTGTCGCCGCGCGCCTCGGGACCATCGATATCTTGGTCAACAACGCCGGACTACTCTCCGGCCGTGGCAGCCTGCTCGATGCCTCGCCCGAGGAACTGCACCGCTTCTACGATGTCAATGCGGTCGGTGCCCTACG
Source organism: Rhodococcus sp. 4CII (assembly GCF_014256275.1). Classification (NCBI taxonomy): domain Bacteria; kingdom Bacillati; phylum Actinomycetota; class Actinomycetes; order Mycobacteriales; family Nocardiaceae; genus Rhodococcus; species Rhodococcus sp. 4CII. The sequence goes on along the minus strand of NZ_JACCFE010000005.1, from coordinate 87,511 downwards.
CATGGTGCAGGCCTGCTTTCCTTACCTGCGCGACAGCCCCCACCGCGGCCGGGTCATCAACATTGCATCCCGAACCTTCTTCACCGGTGCTCCGGGACAGATCGGATACGTTGCCAGCAAGGGCGCCCTGATCGGCATGACACGTGTGATGGCCCGGGAATTAGGTGAGCATCGGATCGCCGTCAACGCCGTCATGCCCGCCCAAGTCGCCACACCGGGGACCTGCGCCCATTCCGGCGACGATGTCTTCGCCCGGACGATGTCTCAACAGGCAATTCAGGAATTCGTCACCCCCGAGTGGTTCGCCGGCATGGTGGCCTTCCTGGCATCCCCGGACGGCGCCCTGATCACCGGGCAGTCGCTGGTATACGACGGCGGCGGGCTTCTCCACTGAACATCTCCAGTCCTCGTAGATCGTAGGAAACTCGCGTCCCTAGCCCCTGCTGGTGCGCCGCTGGCTCCGCCTCAGGACGATAGGCGCTGCGCGTTTTTCTCTCTTCCGCAGCGAACAGCCTCTGTCAACACACTCGTTCCTGATGGGTATAGAGGTTCATTGTGGGCCCGCGAAGGAAGCCGATGAGCGTGAGTCCGGCCTCGTGGGCGAGATCGATCGCAAGTGACGACGGCGCCGAGACTGCGGCGAGAACGGGAATCCCGGCCATCACCGTCTTCTGTGCGAGTTCGAATGACGCACGACCACTGACGAGAAGTACTGTGCCGCGCAGCGGTACCTGGCCATGTTCGATCGCCCGCCCGATCAGTTTGTCGATGGCGTTGTGCCGGCCGACGTCCTCACGGACCGCAATGAGTTGCCCGTCCGCGGTGAACAGCCCGGCTGCATGCAGTCCGCCGGTGATGTCGAAGACCTTCTGTGCCGTCCGCAATTTGTCCGGTAGCGACGAGATGGTGGCCGCCTCGACTCGGATTCGGTCCGCCGCCGGGGAGTGCCGGGTGCGCTGCCGGATCGCATCAAGCGACGCCTTGCCACACACTCCACACGAGGAGGTGGTGTAGAAGTTGCGCTCGATTCCGGTCTCGGGCAGCGACACCCCCGGTGCGAGGTCTACGTCGAGGACGTTGTAGGTGTTGACACCGTTTCCGTCGACGCTGTTGCAGTACCGGATCGACGCGATGTCCACGCGGTCGGCGATGATGCCTTCGGTGAGCAGGAACCCCTGGGCCAGTTCCACATCCGATCCCGGGGTCCGCATCGTCACCGCTAAGGGCACGCCACTGACCCGGATCTCGAGGGGTTCCTCGACCACCACCGTGTCCGGTCGTGTGCTGCGGTGTGCACCACGGATCCGGGTCACCGGGGTCCGGGTGCTCACCCGCCCCATATCGGCGGCCCCATGGTCTCGGTGACCGGCAATTCCTCACACGCCGCGATGCGGGTCGGACAGTCGTCGAACGATCCGGTAGTTGGCCGTCGCCAGGCGGACCGGACGAACAGGTAGAGGAACGCCGCGATGGCGTGCAGAAAAAGGCTCAACACGATGAATTTCCTTGAGGAGCCGTTTGCGTCGGGGCACCCGACTGGCGGCCGCGGCGGAATTGCGACCGTCGCATACACCGCGGCACGCAGCGGAGCGATCCGGTGGGATGCAGCGGTACTTTCGAAGATAGTCGGACAGTGCCGGTCAAGTTTGTGCAGGGACTCAACCATCGCTGACAGTCTGTGCCCCGCCGCCAACGGCGGCGGGGTACCGATTCTGCTCGATCAGGTGACCGGATCTGCCTGGCGGTCGCCTGCGGTCGTCGGCTCGACGGACTGAGTACGTGGCACACGTAACGTCGCAATCGCGATCAGGCTGATCAAACCGAGGATCATCAGGTAGATCGAGGTCGGCGTGGTCGAGCCGAACCGAGCATACAAGCTGGTCGCGATCAACGGAGCGAAGCCACCACCGAGGATCGACCCGATCTGATAGGCGATCGACGTGCCGCTGTAGCGGATGTTCGCCGGGAACAAGGCCGCGATCATCGCCGCCTGAGGGCCAGCCATCAACGATGTGCCCAAGAGCATTACGACGAAGGCTACGAAGATCAGGAGCGGACTCGCGGTGTTGACCAGCATAAAGAAGGGGAATGCCCACACCGCCACGACCGCGGCTCCAGCGAGGAAGATCGGGCGTTGCCCGTACCGGTCCGCGAGGACCGCGGCGATGTATATCGAGATCAGCTGCACCACCGCGCCGGCCACGATCAGCTCGAGAAGCGTCGACTGCGCGATTCCGAGTTCCTTGGTTCCGTATGACAAGAGGTAGACCGAGTAGATGTAGCCGAATGCGGGACATGCGATCGAAATCGCCCCAGCCAAAGCTACGGTCCCGCCGTGCTCCCGCAGGACTGTCGTCAGCGGACTGGACTCCACATCGCCATGTGCCCGGGCATTGCGGAAGGACGGTGTTTCCTCCACCTGTACGCGCAGATACAGGGCGACCAGAATCAACGCACCGCTGAGCAGGAACGGCACCCGCCAACCCCAGTCGCTGAATACCTCCGGCGCGAATATCGAGGTCACGATGATGAACACAATATTGGATGTGATGACGCCGGCCGGCAGACCCATCTGCGGGAACGCGCCATACAACGTGCGTCGGTGGGCAGGAGCGTATTCGACAGCCATCAAGACTGCCCCGCCCCATTCGCCGCCTACGCCGAGGCCTTGCATGAAGCGGAGAGTGACCAGCAGGATCGGCGCGAATACGCCGATCGCGGCGTAGTTCGGGAGCAACCCGATGGCCACAGTGGCGCCGCCCATCAGCAGCATCGAAATCAGCAGCATCTTCTTGCGGCCGACCCGATCGCCGTAGTGCCCCATCACAATCCCGCCGAGCGGCCTGGCTATGAAGCCGACTGCGAAGGTCGCAAACGCGGCCAACGTCCCGGTCATCGGATCCTCGCTCGGGAAGAACTGCGGCCCGAAAATCATCGACGCGGCGGCGCCATAGATAAAGAAGTCGTACCACTCGATCGCGGTTCCGATGAAACTCGCGCCGAGGACTTTGCGTCGTTCGCGTGCGGTCGGTGGGGACGGGTTGCTGTGTACCTCGGTGCCGGGCATCGGGGCTACCTTTCTGAAGAGCAACAATTTTGTGCTGTGAAGACGCGTAACAGCGCACCCGCAGCGACCGCGGACTCCGTCCGCGGGGCGCGCGTCGGCGATTTCCTTGCGATTACCGGGTGCCAGGGTGGAGGCCGTGTGCGTGCTGTGCGTTGCCGAAGCCATCCGCGACTGTGTCGATCGGGCAGTCAGTGGATCCCGATATCTCCCTCGGAGTCACCTCTCTCAGATGTCGTGCACGTGGTCGTGACACACATCACCGTAAAGGCGGATAACACTTTTCAGAACCGACTCTTGACGTGAGCTGCGCGGACGGATGGCGTACATCCGGTGCGTCGAATGACGTACTCGCCGTGTTTTGTTTGTGGTCCACGGAGGCAGAACCACTGAGCCGTCGGTGAATACCGGCTGAGCGGGTCTGACGAATGCGGCACCGTGCACTCATGCGGTGCAGTGGTCGGCGGATCCACCGAAGGTTCGGCACCGGGTGTGGGCATATATGGTGGTGGCGGAATCTCGCAAGATGCGGCTTCCGTCTGTGGGAATGACTGCCACTCAGTCCAAGCCCGCGCCAGATGCGCCTTCCGGGTTTTCCCTGGACCATATGTTGGCGGCGAGAGTTGACTGCTGAGGGTTTCGCCGCCGTGGATGAAAGACACTATTGATCATGGAACGTTTGCTCTATTCCGATGACCATCACGCTGTCCGCGGCCTCGCTCGCGATTTCGCCCGTAGTCACGTCGAGCCCCATCTCGAACGTTGGGCGAGGGCGGGGATGGTGGATCGGACAGTCTTTACCCAGGCGGGCTCCCTGGGACTTCTCGGGATGGACGTCGACGCGAAGTACGGCGGTGGCGGAATCGACGACTTCCGATTCAACGTCGCGCTGAACGAGGAATTGTCCCGGATCGGCGCGGGATCTGTGGTGATGAATCTCTGTGGATTCAATGATCTCATCGCGCCCTACCTCAATCAGCTCTGCTCACCCGAACAGAAGCAGCGGTGGCTGCCCGGGTTGTGCGCGGGAACTCTCATCGCTGCTGTTGCGATGACCGAGCCAGGATCGGGAAGTGATCTCGCCGGAATCACCACGACTGCCATCAAGGATGGTGACAGCTACATCCTCAACGGTGCCAAAACGTTCATCAGCAACGGAATTCTCGCCGATGTGGTGATTGTGGTCGCCAAGACGGCTCCCGATGCCGGACGGAAGGGCATCAGCCTCTTCCTGGTCGAGACCGACCTCCCCGGATTCGTTCGCGGACGCAAACTCAACAAGATCGGCCTGGCGGCACAGGACACCGCGGAACTGTTCTTCGACAACCTGCGAGTATCAGCGGACTGCCTCCTGGGCGAGGAAGGTCACGGATTCGACTACCTAATGCACAACCTGGTGCGGGAACGTTTGAGCATTGCAGTCATGTCCGCCACCAGCATGGAAGTCGCGCTCGAGGAAGCCGTGCGCTTCACCAAGGAGCGGAGCGCGTTCGGGCGACGAGTGGCCGATTTCCAGTCGACCCGGTTCACGTTGGCGGAACTGGCAACGGAAGTCGAGATCGCGCGAGTGTTCCTGGATCGGTGTCTGGTAGAACATGTTGAAGAGCGGCTTACAGCGACCGAGGCGGCCATGGCGAAGTGGTGGATTACCGAGCTTCAGCAGAAGGTGATTACTCGAAGCCTTCAGCTTCACGGTGGCAGCGGGTTCATGACCGAGTACCGGATCGGTAGAGAATTTGTCGACGCTCGAGCGAGCACGCTCTACGGTGGCACAACCGAGATAATGAAGGACATTATCGGTAAGTCCGTCGCACGGCATTAATGCGCACTGGGGGCTGGTGACGCCGCCATTTCTCGCCTGCGATTGTGTCGAACTTTTCATGCGGTCCAGTGCTGCATCCGCCGCTCCCTCGGTGTTATCCCAAATTGTTTCTTGAATGCACGACTGAAGTGGGTTTCTCGCGTGAATCCGACGGCCCCGCCGACCTTTTCAACAGATGCACACGTTGTTGCACGTGGCCGCAATCGCGCGGAACCGATGCGAGGGAAGGGACCGTGATCGGTGCCGCGGTGCCGACCACCCGAGAGCTGCTGGGATTGGCCTACGCCGACCACCGAATCCCGCAGCGAGCCGTGGCGGGCGCCTTCGTTTGCGCCTCGGGGTGCCCACCACCGCACAGTCCTCCGCCAGGGCGCCTACGTCATATGACGTAGAACAGATTGCCGAAACTGACTGCGGTCGGAGGCTTTTCGTCTGTGTGCGAGCTCACTCGAGACTCCTAGCATGGAGGAACGTTGTCATCGGGCGCTCGGGCCCACCGGGCAGCATCTCCGATCGAGACTCGTATCTGACGAATGCGATCGGTGCCCAAGACAGAATGTGAGGAACTGGTACATGGTCGCTGGTAGGCGTGCGAAGCTCCTGAGTCTCGATGCCGGGCTTCCTCCCGGCGCCCTGCGCGAGTTACTTGACGCGTGTAGAAGCACGGTCCGCGATCACGGGTGGGATTCGGTCATTACTGCGCTCGAGGAGGCCGCAGCCGGGCGCTCGAAAGCCTCGGACTCGATATTGTCCGGAACCGTCGCCGCTGGCGCTGCCCTGGCCACATCGGGTTGGGCGCCGCTCCTCGCACCGCTCGTGGCAGGCTTGGTCACCACGGTCACGCCACCCCGCGAGACGACCTTCGCTGATGCGGGACCGGTATACGAAGGTATCGAGATACCTCCCGCGAAGGGCGCGAACGGTCCATTGGCGCAGGCACGCCAACGCAGGATGCTCGCGATCCTCGGGAGCGCGCAGGCTGTTGGTGTCGCGGCTTCGCTCTCCGGCGGTAAGGCTCGCAACCAGGGTTTCGCGACGGGGATGATGCTCCCCGGTGCGGGTTTTCTCTACACCCGTGACCCCGCCCGTTTCACGTTGACGGCTGTCGCATTCGCGTTCAGTCTGCTGCTGTGGTTCGGCACCGGCAACATGGTGCTGCCGCCGGTGGTCTGGATCGGGGCGGCGGCCTATGCCGCTCGACGGGCATCACGGTCGAAGCGCACCTGGAGAAGGGCGGCTCTCGCCGTTGCGGGCGCGACGGCGTTGACAGCGTTGGAGGTCGGTCGGCACCGTCGCCGCAGTTTTACGCACCAGGTCGCGAAGGCCGAGGCCGCCAACGCGTTCCTGGGGCAGGCTTCGCGTCCCCTCGAAGGTGCGAAACGCCCGGATGTGCACGTCGCCGATGAGCTCGACGACGAGGAACTTGCCTTGACACGTCGGTTCGTCGATATGGCGAATCAGGCCCCCGACGACTGGTCGAACTGGAATGTGATCGACCAGTTTCAGCCGGCGGCCTTGCGCTATCAGATCAATGCGGTGATCGATGCCTTGGCATTGCAGCAGTACACTCGCGTGCCGGCCTTCAAGGGATACCTGGAAGATGCTCAACGTCAGCTGATTACCCGGTACCTTGAGAAGAAGGTGTGGGGGTATTGGGCGCTCGAGAATCTCTGGGGAAATCTCGAGTGGGATCCGGATCCGGCCAAGCGGCAGAACATCATGATGACCGGGTATTTTGCGCAGTCGCTCGGGCTGTACCAGACCGTGAGTGGGGATCTGCAGCACAGTGAGCCGGGTTCGCTGATGTTCACCTGGAACGACCAGCGGCGGTACCCGCTCAGCTATGGGGCACTGTGTGCATCTCTGGCTGCCGATTACGTGCGCTCGCCGTGGGGCTTGGTGGTGTGCGAACCGAATTGGATCTTCTCGTTGTGCAACATGAGGGGAGGAACCGGCCTTAGGCTCCATGACCGCCTCCATGGCACAACGTATTGGGACCAGATCGGCGATCGATATCGTCGTGGGTTCCAGCAGGAGCTGGTCCGCCCGGACGGCATGGTCAACGGGCACCGATCAAGCCGGGTCGGGATCGGCGCGGCCGGGCTGACTCTGTCAGCGGATCTGCGCAATCTCGTTCCTAATGTCGCCGACCGTGGATTTTTGTTGCTGCAGGCGGCGTGCAGGACCCCGGAGGGCGAGATCGCTACCCCGTTCCGCACCGATGACAGGCTTCTCGACCCGGGCAACTACACGTTCAATCCGCTCGCCGGCTACGCGATGGTGATGGAGGAAGCACGCGAGGCCGGCGATGAAGAGCTCAGCCTCGGCGTCTACCGTGAGCTGCGCGAACGACTGGACATTTCGATCGACAATCGAGGGTGGCTCGTCGCCGAAGGCGCATCGATTCTCGCTCACGCGGGTCTGGGGCGGGCCCTGTTCGGGCGCCACGGCGGCTGGCTCGACATCGTGGAGAAGGGGATGCCTGCGATATGGCAGGAGGGCCCGGTCATCGATTCGGTTCCGTACCCCCAGGTGATGGTCGCTCGCGCAGTTAGCCCCAACGGCCGCGACCTCGACGCGGTATTGCGCACGGTCGGTCGACAGGAGCGGGTAACGGTGACGTTTGCCCGCCTCCGCCCGGGCGGTCGGTACAAGCTCACGGGTGCCCTCGAGGAAGCCGTGGTTGCCGATGAGGCAGGCCGGGCGCGAGTCCAGGTGGAGGTCGCGGGTCGCTCTGCCCTGGCGCTGGCCTTCCAGAACGGAGACGAGAACCGATGAAGGACGAGACCACCGCCCCGCCCGGGATTCGGCGGCTGCATACCACCGCATGGCGGCAGGTTCGTGCCCATTACGCCGACACCATCCGCTGGATCGCAGAGGCACCCGCCTCCTGGATGGGGATACCTGCGTGGGCAAAATGGTTCCGGCGGGTCTCCGCTGTCCGGGGGCGCCGCGACCTCTCAGTGATTCCCCCTGCCCGAGAGCATGGTCATGAATAGCGCCCACGGAGCGCCCCCGACGACCGATGCGGTCAACTGGTGGTCGACCGACACCTCGTCCGTCGCCGGAACGGTGATTCTCATCGCTCTGGCGTCGGCATTCGTCATTGCAGCACGCCGCAGATCACGCAGTGGCCGCACCTGGCCGCGGTGTCGGACCTGGTCGTATGTCGGGGGATGCGGGGTAGTCGCGGTCACCTTGTTCTCGGGGATAGCGCACTACGACGACCTCTTTGCCGTCCATGTCGGCCAGCATCTCGTGCTCATGATGGTCGCACCGATTCTGCTGGTATACGGCGGCCCGCTCCGTCTGCTCACCCGGGCGCTCCCCCAGCGCACGCGCAGTGAGGTCACGGCCGTCCTCGCGGATCCGTTGGTCCGCCGCTTCACGGCCGGACGCCGTGCGGTGTTCTGGTTGTGCGCCGACTACTACGGCGCGATGGCGGTCTATCTCCTGACGCCGATATACCGGTGGAGCACCGAGCATCAGTGGTTGCACATCTCCGCCCACATGTATTTTCTCCTCTGCGGCCTGTTGTTCTGGATCCCCTTGATCGGCGAGGACCCGATTGGTCGACGTACCCCCTGGCCCACACAACGGGTCATGCTGACGATGGGGGTGCCGTTCTACATTGCGCTCGGTACCGCGGTCGCCCTCCTTCCCACGGTGTCCGCCCTTCCGGGAGCTGCCGCTGCGGGCACCGTTCTGGCGCTGGGCGGCGGTGCGCTGTCCGTGGCGGGGTTGACCGTGCTGTGGCTGCGCGCTCACCGCGGCACTGTAGGCCTGGCAGGCACTCGCCCTGATGCGATCGAAGGAGCGGGATCATGGCCTGCTGCGTGCTGATCGCCCTGCTGATCGCCACTGTTCGCCGGCGGATGACCCGACGGCGATCCCCCGACCACATCGGTGAGATCCAATCCATACCCGCCGAGTGAACGTGGTGCAGGACACAACCCGGGTAGGTGAGTTGGGTAGTTCTACCCGGTTCCCGGGGACCGTCGCACGCAACGCTTGATGCGACGCGAAACACACGAGGCGCGAAGGATTCTGAGAATGACAGTTACTCAAGCAGCCGAGACCAATTCGGCGGCACCCCGGCCTGATATCACGCTTCCGCTCACCCAGCTGCTGATTGCGGGCCGGCACACGGACGCGGCCGATGGCGGTACCCGCGAGGTGTTCGACCCGTCCACCGGCACAGTCGTGACCGAGGTGCCCGAGGCCACCGCTGACGATGTGCGGGCAGCGATCGCCGCCGCCCGAGCGGCCTTCGACGAGGGTGCGTGGACGAGGCTGACCTGCCGTGACCGTGGCCGCATCTTGCTGCGCGCCGCGGTTCTGCTGCGGGAGCAGGCCGAGCAGTTTGCTCGGCTCGAGTCGATCGACACCGGAAAGCCCATCACGTTCAGCCGGATGATCGATGTGGCCACCGCAGCCGACATGTTCGAGTACTACGGCAGCTTGGCGCTGGGAATCGAAGGGGCCACCCGCACAACCGGTGTTCCGACATTCGCGTACACGCTCCGCGAGCCGATCGGAGTTGTCGCTGCGATCACTCCGTTCAATTTCCCGTTGATCCTGTCGCTGTCGAAGATTGCTCCGGCACTGGCTGCGGGCAACACTGTCGTCCACAAGCCCGCCGAGGACACCCCACTGACGGCGCTGGCGATCGGTGAGCTTCTCAGTGCGGCGGGCCTGCCCGACGGTGTTTTCAATGTGGTCACCGGTGGGGCCGAGGCCGGCAGCGTCCTCGTCGAGGATCCCCGCGTGGAGAAGATCGCCTTCACCGGGTCGACCGCGGTCGGCACAACGATCGCCACCCGTGCGGCGGCCACACTCAAACATGTCACCGTCGAACTCGGCGGCAAGTCAGCCAACCTGATATTCGCCGATGCTGACATCGAATCGGCTGTGCAGGCGGCGATTTCCGGCTTTGTCTACAACACTGGGCAGTTCTGCATGGCCGGTACCCGTCTGCTGGTCGAGCGCCCCATCTACGAGGATGTGGTGACGGCCGTCGGCGCCGGAGCCGGATACGTTCCGGTCGGCGACCCCTTCGCGGACTCCACCGTGATCGGGCCGATGACCGGGCCCAAGCACCTGGCGAAGGTCACCGGATTCTTGGACAAGGCGGCCGCCGCCGGCGTGCGGGTGCTCGGCGGCGGCGCGGTCAACGGTGTCGACGGTGCGGGCTGGTATCAGGCCCCCACCGTGCTCGCCGACGTCGCGCAGGACTCGGAGTTCGTACAGGAAGAAATCTTCGGTCCGGTTCTGACCGTGCAGCCGTTCGACAGCGAGGACGAGGCCGTCGCCCTGGCCAACTCCACCCGCTATGGTCTGGCCGCCGGCCTTCAGACCTCCGACATCGGCCGAGCCCACCGTGTCGCCGCTCGCCTCAAGGCGGGCTTGGTGTGGGTCAACAACTGGGGCGTCCTCGACGTCCAGATGCCGATCGGCGGCTATAAGCAGTCCGGCTATGGCCGGGAAAACGGCCCCGAAGGGCTCGACGAATATCTGCAGACCAAGTCGGTGATCGTCGCGACCTAAGCCGTTCGCTCGCCACTCCCACTTGTTTGACCCCCTTCCAGGCCCGTCGGCCTGATCCAGCCCGAAGGAAACCTCTCATGACCATGACACTCAGCGATCGCGCCCGCTTCGAGACCGACCTCGACCTGTGGGACGACGAGGTCTTGCTCAACCCATTCCCGCACTACAAGATGCTGCGAGACAAGGGGCCAGCCGCATACCTGACCAAGTACGACATGTGGATCCTCACCCGCTACGACCAGGTCAAGAATGCACTCGCCGACTGGGAAACCTTTAGTTCCGCCCACCTCGGAGGGATCGCCTTCAACCAGGCCTGCAACGAAGCCTGGACGGGGTCAACGCTGGTGACCGATCCGCCGGCCCATGCCGCGCCGCGCAAGGTGTTCGACGACGCACTGCGCCCCCGATTCGTCCGTAAGGCCCTCGGCGACATCGAGTCCCGCGCCCGGGTGGTCGTCGACCAGCTGCTCGAGCGCAAGACCTTCGACGGTGTCATCGACTTCGCCCGGGACTTGCCCATGCACATCGTGATGGATCTCGTTGGCTGGCCGGAGGATGGTCGCGACAAGATCCTCGAATGGGCTGAGGGCAGCTTCAATTCGGCGGGCCCGGAGAACCAGCGAATGCTCGATTCGCTGCCGAAGGTGGCCCAGGCCTTCCAGTACCTCCAGGAGATCGCCAACGAGGAGAACCTGATCCCCGGTAGCTTCGGCAGCATCATCCTCGATGCCGCCAACCGTGGCGAGCTGCCGAAGGAGAACGTCCCGATCATGCTGGCCGGGTACCTCAATGCAGCGCTGGACACCACCATCAACGCGGTCGGAAGCTTGCTGATGCTGTTCGCGCAGAACCCCGACCAGTGGAAGCTCGTCCACGAGGATCCTTCACTGGTCCCGAGTGCGTTCCTCGAGGGCGTGCGCATGGAGTCGCCGGCGCAGTTCTTCTCCCGGGCCACCACACGGGAGGTCGACCTCGGAGAGGGCGTCATCATCGCGGCCGACTCGAAGGTCATCCACTCCTACGCGGCAGCGAATCGCGACGAGCGGCACTACCCGGATCCGGACAGGTTCGACGTCCGGCGCAATCCGACCGACAATCTCGCGTTCGACTTCGGTACCCATGCCTGCCCTGGTCGCACCCTGGCGACGATGGAAGCGCAGGCATTGTTCACCGCGCTCGCGGAGAGGGTCACGACCATCGAGCTCGTCGGTGAGCCGACGCGGGTGCCGAACAACATCACCCGTGGTCTGTCGACACTGCCGGTACGAATCAGCTGAGCGACCGACCACGAGAGGAGCAAGCACTATGAAACTCGACATCGATCGCAACGTATGCGACGGGCACGGCATGTGCGCCCAGTCCGCCCCAGACTACGTCCGACTCGACGACGACGGGGAACCCGTCGTGATTCAGGACGAGGTGCCGGCAGAGGTACCTCCGGCGGTGGACCTTGCACTGCGTGCCTGCCCGGTCAGCGCCGTTCACCTCGACTGATCGCATTCCTTCAGTGGCGGCACTGCGCGGGTAGCCCCGGGCGGTGCCGCCACTGCGCATTTCAACAAGACCGGAAAGGACTTCGCATGAGCCCCGACGATCAGGCTCTCCTTGACTATGCCCGAATGTGGGCGCCGTACGGTGGCCCCCGGCGTGGTGACATCCTTGTCGAGTTCGGGATGTCACCTGCGCACTTCTATACCCATCTCCGGCGGATCCTCGACTCCCGATTCCCCGTGACGAACAAGTTCGCCCCGGGTGAACTCGTCCGCCTCCACGCCGTGGTCAACGCCCAACCCGGTCTGCCCTGACCACCTCGATGGAATCGCCCGCAACCGTGACCGTCACGTCACTCACGCACAACTCGTTGAATTATCTGGCGCCACAGACGTTTAGATCAGAGGCTCGCTCACTGGCGCAACATGGAAGAAATGACGCGCGCTGATCTTCCCCTCAACCTCGCGAGACCTGCACTGTATTGTGATCTAGATCATGTGGAGTGTTGGTCCGATATCGTTGCTCGCCTGCCGGCCGGTCATGCACTTCGTTCTCGACGAGGAGGCGTGTCGGTGACCGGTGTCCGTATGCCCGGAAATCTTCCAGTTCAGGTGACAAGTTTCGTCGGACGTGACGACGTGCGGGAATCGGTTCGCGAAGCACTGACCCGCTCGAGGTTGGTCACCCTGACCGGATTCGGCGGCATGGGCAAGTCTCGTCTCGCTCTCACTGTGGCCGAAGAGGTTCGCGACACCTTCGCCGACGGCGTCTGGTTCGTCGATCTCACACCGGTGAAACAAAGTTCGGCCATCGAGGAGGCCATCCTTGCCGCGCTCGGCGGTCAGGACCATTCGACTGGCTCCGCACACGATCAACTACTGTCGTACCTCGAGGATCGACAGATCCTCCTTCTTCTCGACAACTGCGAACATGTCATTGATCAGACCGCGGCCCTGGCAGCAGAACTGTTGGCAACCGACTTGGACGTACACATTCTGGCCACCAGTCGGGAGTCGCTGCGCGCAGCCGGCGAGCAGGTCATCCCTGTTCCACCACTGTCGGCGCCCGATCCCTCGTCGGTATCCGACTCCGCCCAAATCGCGCAATATGATTCAGCGGCCCTGTTACTGGACCGGGCGACCGCGGCGCATCCGGGTTTCGCTATCACGGACGCCAACTTCCGGGCAGTCGCGCAGCTGTGTGCACGGCTGGAAGGTAGCCCGCTAGCCATTGAGTTGGCGGCCACACGGTTGCGGTCGCTGTCCGTCGCCCAGGTGGTCCAGCGCCTGGACGATCAGTTCCACGTCCTGGGAAGCGGCGAGCGATCCGCGCCTCCTCGGCAACGCTCACTGCGGGCGCTGGTGGACTGGAGCTACGACCTGTGCAGCGTCGAGGAACGATCGTTGTGGCAGCGGGCCTCGGTGTTCGCCGGCGGATTCGACCTCGAGGCCGCCGAGGGTGTCTGTGCGGACGAGAACGTCACGGCGCGAGAGGTACTGCAGCTCATCGACCAACTCGTCTCGAAGTCGATCCTCATGGCCGACACCGATGCATCGACCGCTCGGTTCCGTTTCCTCGAGACCATCCGTCAGTACGGGTACGAGCGTCTTAGGGAGTCTGGACAGGCCGAGAGCGTGAGCCGGGCGCACCGCGATTACTACCTCACCCTCGCTCGGACGGTGTTCGACAATTGGGCAACAGCCCGGCAGATCGAGGGCATCTCGCAGCTGCGGGACGAGCGATTCAACATCAGTCGAGCTCTCGAATGGAGTTTCTCCACTCCTGGCGAGCAGCAGGCCGGCCTGGAAATGGTGATCACATTGCGCTTCCACTGGGCGATCGGCGGCTTCCTCCGGGAAGGCCGGCGGTGGCTCGATCAGGCAATCACCCTTCAACCCGAGCCCACCCCGGCGCGGGGTACCGCATTGTGGGTCGCAGCGTGGGTCGCTCTGGTGCAAGGCGACCGTGACGGGGCAGCAACATATCTTGTCGAGGCACAGCACACTGCCGACGCCCTGGGCGGCGGCGACCTCCAGACCTATGTCGAGTTGATGATCGGCACAGCCGCGCTGTTCCGCTCCGACCTGTCCGAAGCGATTGCCGCTCTCGATCGTGCCATCACCGGCCTCGAGGCGATCGGCGACCATGCCGGCATTTTGCTCGGGTCGATGCAGCTCGTGGTGGCGCTCGCACAAGCCGGCGAGAGCTCGCGTGCGCAGCACGTCGCGGCGAGTGCACTGCAGCTGAGCGAGGACTGCGGGGAGCATTGGGGACGATGCCAGGCGATGTGGGCACTGGGCTTCGACAGCTGGCTCAGCGCCGACCACGACCGCGCGACACGCCTCGTACGACAGGCGCTCGCGATGAAGCCGGAGTTCAACAGGGTAGGTACCGCACTCGACATCGACCTGCTGGCCTGGGTGGCGGCATCGCAGGGCGACAAAGAGCGGGCGGTGCGCCTTCTCGGAGCCGCACGATCGATGTGGACCGACCTCGGCACCACCATCGGAGCGTTCGGCTTGCACTTCGCCGAGCATTCCGCGCTCTGCGAGAAACGGCTTCGCGCCGCCCTCGCGACCGACAAGTTCGATGCACTGGCGGCCGAGGGCGCGTACTGGAGCGCTCCGCGCGCCGTCACCTACGCTCTCGGCGGGCGTGAGCGCACACTCGATACCTCCACGACCACATTGCCCGTGGCATTGACGCGGCGGGAGCGTCAGGTCGCGGACATGGTGGCGGACGGCTTGAGCAACCGGGAAATCGCCGAGGAGTTGGTCCTGTCGACTCGCACAGTCGATGGACACGTCGAGAACATCTTCAGCAAGCTGCACGTCAATTCCCGTGCCCAGGTCGCCGCCTGGGTGACCCGCACGCGGGCCGCCGCAGAGAACGGGTAGCCAAACCGGGTAGTACTACCCGGTTGCCGCACTCCCTCCTCGAGCACCATGTGACTCACCGCACATCCGTGTTTACAGGGAGAGACAGATGACAGTTACAACGACCGCGGCCCTGGTCGAAGAAGCCGGTGCCGACTTCGTCCTCGGAGAGATCGAACTCGATGACCTCCGGCCGGACGAGGTGCTGGTGAAGATGGTCGCCGCGGGGCTGTGCCACACCGACCTCTCCGTACAGGCCGGTCACACCGGGTACGCCTTCCCCGGCATTCTCGGCCACGAAGGCGCCGGCGTCGTCGAGGCAGTCGGCTCGGAGGTCACGAGGGTACGGCCGGGCGACCACGTCGCCCTGACCTTCACTTCCTGCGGCAGCTGTGCGCATTGCCGAGGCGGGCATCCCGCCTACTGCGCGACGTGGGTGCCAGCGAATCTGTTCAACAACGGTCTGCGGGCCGACGGATCGTCGACGGTGCGGCGTGACAGTGCAGCGGTGACTGCCCGGTTCTTCGGGCAGTCGTCCTTCAGCGCTCACGCGGTGGTCGACGAACGATGCGTGGTCCCTCTCGACGACGACCTGCCGCTGCATCTGATGGCCCCGCTCGGATGCGCCATTCAGACCGGTGCCGGCACAGTGCTGAACATTCTCAAGCCCGACGCTGGTCAGTCCGTCGCCGTGTTCGGAACCGGAGCGGTGGGATTGGCCGCGATCATGGGGGCCGCTGTCACCGCCGCCGGGGCGATCATCGCGGTGGACCGGGTCCAGTCTCGACTGGACTTGGCCCTCGAGCTGGGTGCAACCCACGCCATCAACACCACCACCGCCGATCTTGCCGGTGAGATCGCAGCGATTACCGGCGGCGCCGGCCTCGACCATGCCGTGGACACCACCGCGAACGTCGGGGTTACCCGTGCCATCACCGACAACCTCGCGACGTTCGGCACCTGCGCGGTCGTGGGTGCACCGGCACCCGGCACCGAGCTGGCCATCGACATCAGTGCATTCCTGGTCGGCCGCAAGATCGTCGGCGTCACCGAGGGCGATTCGGAGCCGCTGACCTTCATCCCCGCCCTCGCCGACCTGTACCGCCAGGGCCGGTTGCCGCTCGAGAAGCTGGTGACCACCTACCCGTTCAGCGAGATCAACAAAGCCGCAGAGGACGCGAAAGCCGGCACGACGATCAAGCCGGTTCTGCTGTTCGACTGACTAGACGTTCCTGGTCTTGCGAACAGCGTGTACGAATGTCTGGAGAGATTGTGATGACACAGATCGAGAACACCCGTGTCGGGTCCACTTCGGTCACCATGAAGGTTATCGAGTACGAGGCTGATGTCCTGGTCGAGTCGAAGAAGCTGGTCGCCGACGGGGTGGTACTCCTCGTGTTGCGGCACACGGACGGCGAGCAACTCCCGGCGTGGGAGCCGGGTGCGCACATCGACCTCGTCCTGCCCGGCGACATCACCCGCCAGTACTCACTGATGGGTGACCCCGACGACCGCCAGCGGTGGAAGGTGGGTGTGCTGCGGGAGCCGGAGAGCCGCGGGGGCTCGGAGTACATCCACGACCAGTTGGTCGAGGGCCAGACCGTCCGTGTGCGTGGCCCTCGCAACCATTTCGAGCTCGCAACGTCGAACCGGTACCACTTCATCGCCGGTGGCATCGGCATCACTCCGATGCTCCCGATGATCCGATCCGCCCAGGCGGCCGGTGCCGAGTGGAAGCTGACATACGGAGGACGCCAGCGCAGTTCGATGGCCTTCCTCGACGACCTGGAACAGCATGGTGACAAGGTCGACGTCTTCCCTCAGGACACGCGAGGGTTTCCCGATCTCGATGCGATCCTGTCCACGCTCGCGCCCGGAACACAGGTGTACTGCTGTGGTCCGGAGGGCTTGCTCACGGCGGTGGAAGACAAATGCGCGCAGTGGAAAGTAGGCGATCCGCATATCGAACGGTTCTCACCCAAGCACTTCGACGATGCCGTCAACACCGCTTTCGATGTCGAACTTCGAGAGAGCGGTCTGACGCTGCATGTTCCAGCCGACAAGTCGATTCTCCAGGTGGTGCGCGCTGCGGGTGTCGGAACAACCGCCTCGTGCGAGGAGGGCACCTGCGGCACCTGTGAGACCGGTGTCCTCGAGGGAACTCCCGACCATCGGGACTCGGTTCTCACGGCCGAGGAGCAGGCCGAGAACGACTACATGATGATCTGCGTGTCCCGGTCGTGCTCGAAGAAGCTCGTTCTCGAACTCTGACCGTGCGGCTACGTCATTTGACGCAGCCATCGTGGCGACGGTTTGCGGTGTTCCGGACTCGATGAAGTTCGTAACATCCAGGACAGACGCGCATTTCACAATATTTTGCCCGCCGCGAGCGAGCGTTTTTCACCACAACGAACAGGACCCGCATGAACACCGAAACACTGGTCGCCGTCGACGTGCACACTCACGTGTTGGCGTCGACGCGAACACCGGCCTCCGACGGCGGTGGCGCCTCCGAAATCGCGAACGTCTTCGGTGATATGCCCGAACTGACCGTTCCAGAGCTGGCCGACTACTACCGTGAGCGCAACATGGCGGCAGTGGTGTTCACCGTGGACAGCCCCGTGCGGTCCGGTCGCGAGCCACGGGTGTCCAATGAAGAAATCGCCGAGCTCGCAGCGGAGAACGCGGACGTGCTGTTGCCGTTCGCCAGTGTCGATCCCGGTCGGGGTGCCGCGGGAGTGAAGTGGGCGAAGCGACTGATCGATGAGCACAAGGTGCGCGGCTTCAAGTTCCATCCCAGCGAGCAGGCGTTCTACCCGAACGACCGCAGCGCGTATCCCCTCTACGAGGTGATCGCCGAAGCCGGGCTGCCGGCGCTGTTCCACAGCGGCCAGACCGGTGTCGGAGCAGGCCAGCGCGGCGGCGGTGGGATTCGACTCAAGTACAGCAACCCGCTGTTTCTCGACGATGTCGCGGTGGATTTTCCGGACATGCCGATCATCATCGCGCACCCCTCGTTCCCCTGGCAGGACGAGGCACTGGCCGTGGCCGGGCACAAGCCACAGGTCTACATCGACCTGTCCGGCTGGTCGCCGAAATACTTCCCGGAGAACCTGGTGGCCCAGGTCAACTCACTGCTGAAGCGGAAGGTGCTGTTCGGATCCGACTTCCCGGCGATCACCCCCGACCGGTGGCTGAAGGACTTCGAAAAGCTGCCGATCAAGGACGAAGTTCGCCCCTTGGTGCTCAAGGAAAACGCCATCCGCCTGTTCGGTCTCAACGGCACCGAGAAGGAAAGGGGCTGAGGACCATCGACGTCAGTTTTGGCACGATCCTCGAGGCCGTCGCAGAAGCCGTGCCCGACCGTATCGCCATCTCCACACCGGACAGCGAGTACACCTACGCCCAATTCGAGGAGCGGTCAGCCAGGCTCGCGACTGCTCTGCAGCAATCCGGTGTGGCCGCCGGCGACACCGTCGCGTGCTACCTCTACAACAGTGCCGCGTACCTCGAGACGGTGTTCGCCGCGTTCAAGATCGGGGCGGTCCCGGTCAACGCCAACTACCGGTACACCGGTTCCGAACTGGCCTCGTTACTCACCGACGCGGATGCTCACGCCCTGGTCTACAGCGATCAGCTGGCAGCCAACGTCGACGGTATCGTCGACGCGGTCCCCACGCTGGCCGTGGCCCTGCGCGCCGGCGGAAAGACGGTGGGGTCTGCCACGGGCGACGACCTGGACGGCGTGATCGCCGCGCACCCACCACTTCCGCAGGCACCGCGGCCGGGAACCGACACATTGTTCATGTACACCGGAGGCACCACCGGTCGCCCTAAAGGGGTGATCTGGCGACACCGGGACCTTCTGCATTCGCTGGCAGTGCCCGTCTACCGGCCGGTTGGGCGTGACCTGCCCACCACGATCGCCGACGCCGTCGACGCCGCCCGAGAGGCAAGCGTTCGCGGGATGGTCCCGGTCACCATGCCGGTCGTGCCGCTCATGCACGCCACCGGTCTGTTCAACACGATCGGCACGATGCTGCTCGGTGGGACCGTGGTCCTCGCCGACCCGGGTGGCCTGGACCCTTCCCGGGTGTGGTCGATCGTGCAGGACAAGCACGTCAAGACGATTATCGTCGCCGGAAACGCCGTCTGTTCGCCGCTGATCGACGAGCTCACCCGGTCCGAAACCGACGGACAGCCCTATGATCTGAGCAGTTTGCGGACCGTGCTCAGCTCCGGCACCGCGTTCAGCGACCATCTCAAACAGTCGCTTCACGAGCGGGCCGACGTCACCATCATCGATGCGATCGGCTCGAGCGAGGGCGGACCGTTCGTATTCGCGACCACGTCCTCGATCGACGACCTCCCCGCCAAGTTTTTCCCGGTGCCGGCGACGAAGGTGTTCGACGAGCACGACAACGAGGTGCTACCGGGCAGCGGGACCACCGGTGTCCTCGCCTACAGCGGCCCCTCCCCTCTCGGTTACTACAAGGACGAGGGCAAGACGGCGCTGACCTTCCGCGTCATCGGTGGTGTCCGGTACTCCCTTCCCGGAGACTTCGTGGAGGTGCACGAGGACGGTTCCATCCGATTTCTCGGACGCCAATCCGGGGTGATCAACACCGGTGGCGAGAAGGTACATCCCCAGGAGGTCGAGGACGTACTGCTCACCCATCCAGACGTCCGAGACTGCGTCGTTGTCGGTGCACCGGACCCGAAGTGGGGTGAACAAGTCGCAGCCGTCGTCGCCATCGATGCCGCGAGCACAGTGACCGAGGAAGATCTGCAGTACTGGGTTCGGCAGGAACTCGCCGGATACAAGGTCCCGCGCACGGTTGTCCTCCTCGACCGCCTACCGCGAACACCGACCGGCAAGATCGAAATATCCTGGGCCAAGCAGCAAGTGACAATGATGTCAGCGCAGTAACCAAACTTTCCTGTGTCGCTAAATTCACTGCGCGACAACGTAAGTAAGTACATTTCGGGCCAACCAACCCGATCGATGATACGAGAACCGCAGCCGACGGCTGCGAAGGAGTAATGATGAGTTTGCAGGGAACTGTCGCAATTGTCACCGGATCCGGACGCGGACTCGGCCGGGCGTATGCCCACGGACTCGCCGCGGCCGGTGCCGCGGTCGTCGTCAACGACCTCGATGGGGACGTCGCGAAGGACACCGTCGAGAGCATCGTGTCGAAGGGCGGGCGCGCCGTGGCGGAGGTTGCCCCGGTAGGTACCTCCGATGTGGCGGAGGCGCTGGTTCAGCGGGCAGTATCCGAATTCGGGCGACTCGACGTCATGGTCACCAACGCCGGGGCACTCCGAGACAAGACGCTGCGCAACACCACTGACGAGGACTTCGATCTCGTCGTGGGTAGCCATCTTCGAGGCACCTTTACCTGTGGACGGGCTGCCGTTGATCAGTTTCGGCAGCAGGGTGACGGTGGGCGGCTGATCCTCGTCGGTTCGCCGGCCGGCCAGCGAGCCAGCTTCGGCCAGACCGCGTACTCGGCCTCCAAGGGGGCGATCGTGGCGATGATGCGTACTTGGGCTGCCGAATGCAAGAAGCTCGACGTCACCGTCAACGCGATCATTCCCACCGCCCTGACTCGCATGGTTGCCACCATCCCGGGTCTCGGCGAACTCGTGGAGAAGGCAGAAGCGGGCGAACCGATCCCGGAGAAGGCGCGCCGCATCGGACTTGGCACACCCGACGATGTCTCCCCGCTGGTGGTGTACCTGGCGTCGAAGGCCTCCTCGCATGTGACCGGGCAGGCGATCGCGGTCGGCGGCGACCGGATCGCGCTGTGGACGCATCCCTCCGAGGTGCACGAGCAGTTCTCCGCCGGCGGCTGGACACCCCAGTCGGTCGACGATGTGTTCTCGGCAGCGTTGGCGAGTGAGCTGCAGGATTACACACCGAAGCCCCTCGACCTGTGATGACGTTGGGACAACCTATGAAGAGTGAAGAGAGGACACAATGAGCGCGACGACTGTCAACGGAATCGATGGAGTCAAGGCACTACCGACGG
Organism: Rhodococcus sp. 4CII; assembly: GCF_014256275.1. Taxonomy (NCBI): domain Bacteria; kingdom Bacillati; phylum Actinomycetota; class Actinomycetes; order Mycobacteriales; family Nocardiaceae; genus Rhodococcus; species Rhodococcus sp. 4CII. Next base: position 66,676 of record NZ_JACCFE010000005.1, on the reverse strand, counting down.
GTGAGCTACTCGGGTACAGCGACTGGGTCGAAATCACGCAGGAGAGCGTCAACCAGTTCGCCGACGCCACCGGAGACCACCAATGGCTTCATGTGGACCCCGAACGCGCCAAGGACGGACCCTTCGGCGGCCCCATCGCTCACGGATACCTCACCTTGTCGCTGGTTCCGCTGCTCCTCCCGCAGGTTCTCGAGCTGTCCGGCTTCAGCATGGGCGTGAACTACGGGTGTGATCGGGTCCGCTTCCCCGCACCAGTCCCCGTCGGCAGTAAAGTCCGCGCTGGAGTCGTCCTCGATTCGGTCACCGATGTCGCCGGCGGTATCCAGCTCACGGTGACGATGACCTTCGAGATCGATGGCGGCACCAAACCCGCATGCATCGCCACCATCCTGGTTCGCCAGTACCCATAGGAGCGGTCACTGGGCAATTCCACGCCGTGTTGTCTGCGCACGGCGTGCACTGGTGAGACGCGGCGATCCCGCGTCTCACCACTGCAGACACGAACCCGAATTAGTGAAATCGAGCGGAGTGGTCATGCCGACAACGGATCCCGCTGCGGGAATCACCGATCAGGTCAGGGTGTGCAACCTCATCCGTGCGGCGATCCTCGAGAGCGAGTTCGTCCCGAACCAGCGCATGATCGAAGCCGATCTCTGTGTGCAGTTCGATGCCAGTCGTGCAGCTGTACGTGGCGCCTTACAGGACCTCGTCAGCGAAGGGCTCGTGGAACGGATCCAGAACCGAGGCGCACGAGTCCGCTCGATATCCCCAGAGGAGGCCGCCGAAATCACCGAGGTTCGCATGGTCATCGAAGGGTTATGCGCCGCAAAGGCTGCCAAGAATGCCACCGCAGCCGAGTTTAACGAGCTCACCGCGTTGGGCGCCGCTTTGACCACCGCCGCCTCGGCACGCGATATCTTCGAATTTGCGCATTTAGGAGAGACACTTCACCGCCGAATCCGTGAGATCGGGGCGCAGCGGTCGGCGGTCGCCATTCTCGATCGCCTGCACGGGCAAGTAGCACGACATCAGTCGCGATTGCTCATGCAGCCAGTCAGGCTCACACAGTCATTACGCGAGCACACCGAGATTGTCACTCAAATCTGCGCCGGCAATCCGGAGGCTGCGGAGGCTGCGATGCGCCAGCATTTCGAGAGTATTGCCAACGCACTCTATGCGATTCGCTCCCAAGGAGACCACTTGTCGAGCGGCGTGCACTGAGCCTGCTGATGTACGCCAAAGCTGTTCCTACCCATGCGACTCCACTCGAAGCAGGGCGACAAACAACACGGCATGAACTGGACACATGAATGTCAGGCTAAACTTGCAACTGCACCATTAGCTTTATTCTGCAATACCTTTCGAGGATCATAGAACCGGCGGGCATCCGCAAACCGCGGCTTGCTGCGCACCCACAACTCCGGCGTCCCCGCGTGCCTTGATCCGACATTCAGCCAAGCGGGACGGCGGCAACGGTGTGCCGTCCGCCGACTACATGCGTCGCGGCGGACGGCACACACCTCTCGGATTATCGATCCGAATATCCCGAACCGCCTGCAAACAGCGGAACAGGTCCAATTGGATACCGGCCAAGACGCTGCGGTCACAGGTCAGTCGACGCCCACCAGAACGCGGCGCCGGAATACCTTCGCAACATCAGGTCGGATCCGGCGCGCAATGCCACTCATCGTGACCGAGACCGGAACCTCCAGGTTCCCTCGGCGCCCTCTACAGTCATGGTCGTGAACTACCGGAAAGTGACGGATTCCGCCGTCACACATCGAGGTCAGCCACCAATCGCTCCCATACTGCGCACAGGAGGTGCGAAGCTGGCGACATCGATACCGTGCCCCGCCCACTTGTTCCACATGGCGCCGCGCCACAGCTGCGCCAATTGTTCGTCGCCTGCTCCGGACCGCATCGCACCGCGCAGGTCGATCTCGGTGTCACTGAACAGGCACGACCGTACTGTGCCTTCGGCGGTCAGGCGCGTGCGATCGCAGTCGGCACAGAACGACCGCGTGACCGAGCCGATGATACCCACTGTCGCGGTGCCGCCGTTGACCCGCCATAGCTCGGCAGGCGCCGCTCGATCGTCCCGGCCGATCTCCTCGAGTTCGAAGCGCGTACCCAGCGCGGACAGCAGCCGATCGGCGGGAACCATAGTCTCGCGCGACCATTCGTGATCGGCGTCGAGTGGCATCTGCTCGATGAACCGCAACTCCACCCCCTCGTCCAGGCACCATTGCAGCAGGTCCGCCGCTCCGCTCAGTGTCGCGGGCATCAGAACGGCATTTATCTTCACCGGGGCAAGCCCGGCGGCGACCGCGGCCCGGATGCCGGCGAGCACCGAGGGCAGTCGGTCCCGCCGGGTCAGCGACGCGAAGTGCCCCCGGTCGACGGTGTCGAGGGAGACGTTGATCCGGGTCAGGCCAGCGTCGGCGAGCCTACGTGCCCGATGCTCGAGCCCGACCGCGTTGGTGGTCATAGCGAGCGGAATGTCCGGCACCTCCTTCGCGCACCCGGCGATGATCCGCTCGAGGTCCGCGCGCATGAGCGGCTCACCGCCGGTGAACCGCACCTCACGGACCCCGAGGTGTTGGACGGCGAGGTCGACCAGACGGACGATTTCGCCGGTGGTTAGCAACTGCCCAGCCGGGATGGCAGGCAGACCTTCCTCGGGCATGCAATAGGTGCAGCGCAGGGAGCACTTCTCGGTGATCGACACGCGTAGGTCCCTGGCCACCCGGCCGAAGCGGTCGACCAGATGAGGAACCTCAGGGCGTCCTGCCGGGGAGGGAGAGGACCGCACAGTGGGGATGCCCATTTCGACCGTGGCCATCGCGTAGTCCTCCGTATCTTTATCACCCGACTCGATTGCTGTTCACTGACACCGCAGTCGGAGTACGACGCGAGTGTGCTGGTGCCTGCTTTCTGCGGTCAGATGGTGATGCAAATCTTGCCGAGATGACGGCCGGCTTCTTGGTGTTCGAAGGCACCGGCGAGGTCAGCGAGTTCGAAGGTGGTGTCCACTACGGGTCTCAGACTCGAGTTTTCGAGTGCGCCGATCATGTCGAGTTGATCGCGCCGGCTTCCGACAAGGAGGGCCCGGATTCGCACCTGCCGTGCGAGTGCCAACCCGAGCGGCACCGAGGCTCCCATACCGCCGAGGACACCGATCAGCGCAATACGCCCGCCGGTTGCGGCGGCGATCATGGACTGCTCGAGAGTTTGGGCTCCTCCGACCTCGATCACATGGTCGACGCCGCGGCCGCCGGTGACCGCGCGGGCCTCCGCACCCCACTCTGGTGTGGACCGGTAGTTGATGACGTGATCGGCGCCGAGCTGCTCGAGCCGGGCTTCTTTGTTCGCGGTGGACGTTGTGGCGATGACAGTTGCGCCGACGAGCTTGGCGAACTGCAGGGCAAAGATCGAGACGCCGCCGGTCCCTTGTACGAGCACCGTCTCGCCGGGCCGCAGGTTGCCCTCGGTGAACAGGGCCCGCCAAGCGGTGACTCCGGCGGTGGTGAGTGTGGCGGCTTCCGCGTGGCTGTATCGGTGTGGCGCACGGGTGAAGGCCGCTACTGGCATCGTGACCTCTGTACGGGCGAACCCATCGATGCCATCGCCGGGAACGGTGTCGAAGCCACCGACTGTGGGTCGTCCATCCGGCCAGCCTGGGAAGAACGTACTCACGACGTGGTCTCCGGCCTCCAACCCCGTGACGCCAGGTCCGACCTCGAGGACGACACCGGCACCGTCGGAGAGTGGGATCCGGTCTGCGCTAGGCGCGGTGAGACCACTGACGACTGCATAGTCGTGGAAGTTGAGTGAGCTGGCGTGCACGCGAACTCGCACTTCGCCCCAGTCCGGGGGCCGGGATGGCAGCTCGATGCGAACGATCTTGTCGAGGCCTCCACCTCGGCAAACTTGCATCGCCGTCACGTTCACGTGCTCTCCCTTCTCCAGCCATGCCGAGCTGGCGGCAGGTATGCCAGGTAGTTGGTGGTGGTCAATGCGGACTCCGAGATGGTGCGATCCAATCGAACCCTCCGGTCTTCATGCAGGTTCGGAGCTGCAGTCACCATCGCGCGTAAGACACGGTCATCACCCACGATAGGGTGCCGGCCCCGCGCGGGGAATAGCGCTTCGTCGCGATTGAACTGCGTCGAAGAGCCGCCTTGAGATAGGACGAACGGCTTAGCCTGCGCGGGTGATCCGGTATGACGGGTAGGCCGCTTCCACTGGCCCATTGTGATGCGTGCAACGGATCGGCGACGGTGAACTGCGGCCGCAAGATCTCGCATCGGGAAGGGCAATTCACTGACTTCGATTGCGACAGAACTGATTGCTCAACCACCCGGTCGACGCGCCCTGTCACACTGAAGTTTGATTCAGGCGAATGTGTCCGAGTGCTCGACGGTCTCGTCGCAGGTTCACCTCCTCTTGGCCGCTCATGAACGGGGGTACGGCCATACCCGTGCGCGCCGCTCCTCGCCTTTCAATACGGGTACGGATTCAATCTCGTCTTGTTGCCGATCTGCGTGGGGCCAGGCATCGGAACGGTCGACGATGCACCGGTACCTATTCTCCGAGGCGATCTAGGCGCGCGAGCACCGTGTCGGCGATGTCGCTTGGACCGTACTGTCCGGGATTGGCGCGCATCGAGGCGATCAGAACGCTGATCGCGGGTTCGGCGTCTCGTATCCATTGATTCAGACCTACCGCCACACAACGGTCCAGGACTGGCACCAGTTGGCGCGCACCATCCTCGATCCGCCCGGCGACGGCGAGGCATTCGCACACCAGAAGGTCGGCATTCAGACGGGCACGAGGACGGACACTGCCGTCGATGGACTCCGCAAGCGTGAGGGCTCGCCCGACCGCTGCATCGACGGCGTCGGTTGTCCCGACTCGCAGCGCTGAACGGATCGCCGAGTCCTCACGCATCTCGGCCGTGACTCGGACGATGCCGTTCACTTCGGTGGGAAAGCCGAGGCCACCGCTGGTTCCAGACTCTGTGGGGGACGTGCTGGGGACGTCGATCCCGCACCGGACCCGTTCGTTGTCTATCCGCGCTGCCAACCGGGCCAGGCTCAGGCGCCTTGCAAGGTCGGTACCTTCGTCGAGCCGTTGCGCTGCCGCAACGCGGTGGCCAAGTGCAGCCTTGACTCGGGCGCCGGTCCCGTACGTGGCAGCCATGAAGTCGACGATGCCGCCCTCGGCCCCGAGCGTGTAGCTGCGATCGAGATACTTCTCGGCTTCGGTGAGATGCCCCTGTTCGTAGCGCAGCTCACCGAGTAAGGCCCCGGTGAGTCGCCCACTGTACGACAGCATCCCGTCGGCGTCTGTCGCCAACTCGAGGGCATGCCGATAGCTATTTTCTGCGGCATCGAGATCCAGTTGCTCGCGTGCTGCGATGCCGGCCAGACAGTAGCCGTAGATCACGCTGAAGGGACCCGCGGAGCGCTGGTGGTAGGGGCGCGCCCACTCCTGCCACTGTCGGGCGGCTGAGAAGTCGAACCGGTGGATCGCACTGGTCGAACCCAGATCCGCCGTTCCGCACAGCACCCACGGCCGTAGCGAATCGGTCCTGGATGCGCCGAGGGCAACGGCTGCATCGACCCCTTCCAATTCGTCGTCGAAGGCTGCGTTCGTGGCTCGAATCAATGCCGCTTCGACGGTGCGGTCACTGACCTCAGTATCCTCCCCACCATTGGCCGCGACGGGATCCTCGTGCGCGAGGGTGAGAGCGCGCTCAGCCTCTCGGCGATGATGCAGCAACGAGTGCGCCCAGGCCAGCATGATCTGCAATCTCGCGTGATCGGCCGCGCCTTTGGCCGGGAGTTTCTCGGCGAGACCAAGCAGTGTCGCCATCCGGGCGTGCTCGAGCAGATCGAGGGCAACACCGTCGACGAGTGCGATGGCGCTATCTTCTTCTCCTGCTTCGAGATAGTGATCGACCGCCGCACTGATCTGCCCGTTCTCTGCCGACCACTCGGCGGCCCGCCGATGCAGGTCATCGGCACGTGCCGAGTCGTCGCGCTGGAGGCGACGACGGAGGTACTCCGCGAACAGCGGGTGGTAGCGGAACCATCTGGCGTCGTCGTCGAGGCGGCGGAGAAACAGATCGCGCGCCTCAATTTCCTCGAGCATGGCTTGCCCGCGCCGTTGTCCGGTCAACGCATCGGCCAACGCGCCGCTGATGCGCTCGGGGGTTGCCGTCGCGAGCACGAAATCGAGTGTCGCCGAATCGAGACCGTTCAGTACATTCTCGGCGAGGTATTCGCCGATCTCGCGGTGACTGCCCGACAGGTGCTCGATCAGTTCCTGCGGGTCCGGTCGTTCGCGAAGGGTTAGTGAGACCAGTTGCAGCGCCGCGGCCCAGCCATCCGTGGTTTGCTCGAGTTCGGCGACTTCGGTGTCCTTCAGCTCGAGACCACTGTGCTGGACCAATAGTTTTCCCGACTCTTCCCTGTCGAATCGGAGCGCGACCGCGTCGAGCTCGATCAACTCGTCGCGTACACGCATTGCGCTCAGGGGCAGGCCGAGCCGGGTACGGCTGGTCACGATCAGTTGCAGGTGATGGCAGCCATGCTCGAGTAGGAATGCGAGCGCGGACCGGGTGTCCTCGTTGGTGACGCGATGCCAGTCGTCGACGACGAGGGTGACGTGCTCGTCGACGGTATGGAGCCGGTTGATCAGCGCGGTGAGTACGTATCGGTGTACCGCTTCGCCGTGCCCCTCAAGTTCCCGAATGAGTTCTGAACCGAGGTCCGGCTGCGCCAACGCGATCGCCTCGACAAGATGCGCAAGAAACCACACAAGAGTGTTGTCGTCGTTGTCAATTGACAGCCACGCCACCTTGTAGCCCTCGCCACGCAACACGTCGGTCCGCTGCGCTGCCAAGGTGGTCTTGCCGTATCCGGCGGGTCCGTGAATAAGCACCAGGCGCGGCCGGCCACCTCCCGCATCGAGACGCTCGAGCAACCGAGTGCGCGCAACCATTGGGTGCAGGGTCACCGGCGGCCGGTACTTCGTGGGAGCGCGTGGGGGCTGGTTCCGGGACGTCGGACGAAGCTCGCGGCGGCGAACATACGCTGCAGTGCGATCGGCCGACGAGTCCACGGTCGCACGAACGGGTGCCTGATCCTCCTCTCGTGTCAGGGGCAGCGGGATGTCGACGACCGGAACGCCGATTAGATCCGCTGCACCGCGGAGTTGCTCCCCGAGCGCCTCCGCCGAAGGCGGCCGCGCGGCAGGATCACGCATCATCGCCGCTTCGATCACTGCACACACCGCGTCTGGAAACCCCTCCTCACGCAGATCAGGTACCGGCGCGGTGCTGATCCGCAGCAACTGCGCCACCAACTGCTCCCCTCGACGCCGACCGAACGCAGAACGTCCCGCCAGCGTCGTAAAAAGGGTGGCCCCGAGACCATAGACATCCGACGCGGTCGATGCGGCACCCCCACCGAGCAGCTCCGGCGCCGTATACGAGGGCGAACCGAGGACGAGGCCACGAGTGGTGTCATCGCCTCCGGCGATCCGGGCGATACCGAAATCCGTCAGCTGCGGCTCCCCATACTCAGTAAGGAGGATATTGGCGGGTTTAACATCCCGATGCAGCACACCGGCGCGGTGCGCCGTTTCCAGCGCACCGGACATCTTCACTCCGACCGCGAGCGCCTCGGCAACGGACAACGCGCCGTGCGTCCCGATCCAGGTCTCGAGTGAATCTCGGCGATGGAACGGCATCACGATGTACGGGCGCCCAGCTTCGGTGATCCCCGCCTGCAACACATGCACAATATTGGGATGTCCAGACAGCCGGCCCATCGCCTGCTGTTCGCGGAGAAACCGGACACGATCGACCGGATCATCGGAATCGGCGCTGAGCACCTTGACAGCTACGACGCGATCGAGGGTGGGTTGTCGGCAGCGGTACACCACACCGAACCCGCCACGACCGGCTACAGCGTCGACCTCGAACCCCTCAGACCTGAGTTCCGCGACCACGTCACCATTGTCCGCTCGCCGCTGAGTGCGTTCGGATTCGTCACCGGCCATGACGCACTCTCGGCACGCGCCACACCAAATGACACCGGCTCCCTGTCCCCCGACTTCCGTCCATGGGACTCACCTCACGTGATCAGCTCGTCCCAATTCTAGATACGCCCTCACCCGGTTCCCAGAAGAATACCGAGATCCTCTCGTGACGCTCTGCGCCTACCAGAAACGATTTGCAGCGATCACTACCATTCACAAGCTACGCGCGAATGTGCCCGCAGCGACCGGAATGGGGTGTGATTGGAGGCCCCTCTTACGCGTGATTACCGGACAGTCAGTTCGTGGAGCTACCAAGGCAAGCATCATTGCTCGCAATGGGTGAACACCCCCTACACGTGCCGAATCATCCTCTGAACAGCGCAGACAGACCTAGATGCGGGTAGCACGCAGGCCGACCTCGAACCACGGCCGCGCCTGACGCCACAGGGCGAGGTGGTTCCAGTCGTCGAAGACCTGCGGCCACTGGTCGGCGGCGACCCGGCTCAGGACGGGGTAGGACGGGGCATCGTCACCGAGCATGGTCTCGGTGAACCCGTGGCCGCGGAGCCGGCGCATCACCGCCAGCCGATGCGCGTCCGCACTCGTCCAGCTCAGCTGCGCGTCATCGGCCGTGACCGTGCCCCAGCGTGCGTCCGGGAGCAGGTGTTTGCGGCCGGGCCGCAGCGGCACGATCACCGCTGTGTCCGGGTCAATCGTGGTGGAGAGCACCTGGTGTAGCAGTGCCGGGTTCGCCGGCGTCAAGGTCACCGGGCCCCGGGTGACGATGTGCGCGCCGGTGCGCAGCGACCGGTGCCGATACCCCCAGACGCACACTTCGCACAGGCGGCGGCCGGCCAGGTTCGTCCACGACTCGTACCCGGTGAACCGACGTGATACGACCTGCCCGCCTGGGCTCATCACCGCGGTGGTCAGGCCGCAGCGCGCGCACCTGGCCGCCCGGGTATCGGGTGCGCCGGCCACGTCCGGGATCCCGACTGCGGTGGTGTACGCGGCCCACACCACATCGATGGGGGCGGCAATGGTCATGGGCGGCACCGTAACCTGCTGTGGTGAACGCACCGGACCCCGGCCTGGACCTGGCGATGCTCCGCGGCCTGCGGCCACCGTCGGTAAAAGCCGGACCGGGCGCCCTCGCCGACATCGCGGCCCGGATCGAGGCGCACCTCGCCGCCCATGACGGGTACGTCGCGTTCTCCGGTGGCAAGGACTCGCTGATCGTCCTCGACCTGGCCCGTCACGTCGAACCGGAGGTGCCGGTGGTGTTCTTCGACTCCGGACTCGACTACCCCGAAACCTACGACTACCTCACCGAACTCGCCCACACCTGGCGACTGGACCTGCACCGCATCCCCACCGACCCACCACTACTGCAGGTCCTCGCCGACTCCGGCCACTGGAACCACTGCGCCCCGGTCGGCACGCCCGTCGATCTGCACAAGGTGCTGATCACCGCACCCGCCCACCGGGCCCACGCACTGCTCGGACCCGGCGAGCTGTGGGGTGTGCGGGCCGATGAATCAGCCTCCCGCCGGCACCTCTACACCCGCGGTGGCCGCCGTGACGGCATCATCACCCGCGGCGACGGCACCACCGCGTACGGGCCGATCTGGAACTGGACCACCCCCGATGTCTGGGCACACATCGCCCGCCACCGGCTCCCAGTGAATCCCGTCTACGCCAAACTCCGTGAGCTGGGTGTCCCCGAGCAGCAACACCGCCTCTCCCACCTCATCGACGGTGGCCACCTCGACCGCGGCCGGCTGACCTGGCTACGCCGCGGATGGCCCACCCTCTTCGAGCAACTCGCCGATGTACTCCCCCGACTCCGACAACTGAGCTAGGAAATGTCACCGCGGAATGTCGAGAACCCGCGCACGGCTTCGTCCCCGCAGTGAAACGGCCACAACGGCCACACCGCACCAAAGGAGAACATGATGGCCAAGTACCTGCTGCTCAAGCACTACCGCGGCGCGCCCGCATCGGTCAACGACGTACCGATTGACCAGTGGACGCCGGAGGAAATCTCCGCCCACGTGCAGTACATGAACGACTTCGCCGCCCGGCTCGAGGGCACCGGCGAGTTCGTCGACAGTCAGGCACTCTCCCCGGAGGGCATGTTCGTCCGCTACGACGGCGAGGGCCGGCCACCGGTCACCGACGGCCCGTTCGCCGAGACCAAGGACCTGATCGCCGGCTGGATGGTGATCGACGTCGAGACCCACGAGCGGGCACTCGAACTGGCCGGCGAACTGTCCGCGGCCCCCGGGGCGGATGGCAAGCCGATCCACGAGTGGCTCGAGGTGCGCCCCTTCCTGACCGCCGCACCGACCACGACGGAATGCGGTTTTCACCAGTGATGATGACACGTCCCCCGATCCTCTGATCGCGGTGCCGGGGGCCGCTCGAACAAGGGCGTGCTGTCTAGTGCGTGGGCAAGAGTGGGCTAGAGTTTGTCCACTGCGGATGCACAGGATGAGCCGGAGGCGTTTACCCCTTCTCGGGGTTGGTGCCTTCGGTTTTCTGTTTCGCGAGCCGCTCCTCGGTCATTCGCTTCTTCAGCTCCCGGCGGGCGCGTTGCTTCGGGGTCTCCTTGGGTTCGCTCTCGGGTTGGTCGTCGACCGGTCGAAAGGTCGCACGCCCGAGCACGATGTCCGGGTGCACGACCAGCTCGGGGCGGCCCTTGTCGTCGGTGAACAGTCCCATCTCGAACCTCCTCAGTCTTCGGTGACGTCCCGCAGCTGCACGATCATCCGCCGGCCGATGCTGCCATCCGGGCGACGGTAGCGCCCCTCACCGGCCGAGACCACCTCGAACCGCATTCCGCGCGGCAGCAGGTGCGCGGTGTCGTCGACGGTGTCCGATCGGCCCAAGTACATGCCCCGGTCGGTTTCGATCTCGAACACCACATCCCGTTCCCCGAGTGTCTGATCGAGTTGATGAACCGCGTGGGTGGCCATCGTGTGCCGGTCGAAGTCCAACCGCGATCCCGGCTGCAGGGTCGAGGGCAGGTTGACCGCTTCCTGCGGCGCCGTGTGCGGGAGGGTGCAGTAGAGGATGTGTCCTCGGTCGCCCCACCGGGGCTTCCCCCTTGAGTGTGGACATCGTGAACACTGGGGCGTGAAGGTCCCAGAGGAAGAGATGTCACTGATGGCGATGAAGGCGTACTCGGCGGAATTCAAGGCCGATGCCATCGCGCTGTACCTGTCCGACCCGAGCCACACCTTCGAGGGCATCGGCAACGACCTGGGAGTCAGCCGCGAGACCCTGCGGAATTGGGTGCGGTCGGAGCGCAAACGCACCGGTACCTCCACGGCCGAGCTCCGGGCCAATGGGGCGGCGCGGCCGGCGTCGCCGACAGGCGAGGTATCGTCCGAGTCCGTGTTGGAGGAAGAGAACAAGCAGCTCAAGGCCCAGATCCGGAAGCTCGAAACCGAACGGGAGATCCTGCGCAAGGCGGCAAAATATTTCGCGGGCGAGACGAATTGGTGAGCCGCTTCCAGTTCGTTGATGACCACTGCGACACCGTTCCGGTGAAGTGGCTGTGCCGAATCCTCGAGGTCTCCCGCTCGGGTTTCTACCGGTGGCGGACCTCGGCGCCGGCCCGGGCGGAACGCGTCCGCGCCGATCAGGATCTGGCCGAGCGGATCCGCGCCATCCACGCCGACTCCGACGGCACCTACGGTGCGCCGCGGGTCACCGCGGAGCTGCGCGAGGCCGGAATCGAGGTCAATCACAAGCGGGTCGAGCGGGTGATGCGCGAGCACCGGATCGTCGGTGTGCATCTGCGCAAACCGGTCCGTACCACGATTCCTGCCCCGGACGCGGCCGAGGTGCCGGATCTGATCGGGCGGGATTTCACGGCGAGCGCACCGAACACCCGATACGTCGGGGACGTCTATTTGCCGGTCGGCGATGGTGAGTTTCTGTATCTGGCGACGGTGTTGGACCTGGGTTCGAGACGGTTGGCGGGGTGGTCGATCGCCGACCACATGCGTACCGAGTTGGTCACCGATGCGTTGCGTGCGGCGGCGGCCTGTCGCGGCGCCGCCGGTCTCGATGGGTCAATTTTCCACTCCGACAACGGGGCTCAGTATGCGTCGGCGGATTTCGCGGACCTGTGTCGCGAGCTGGGGGTGATCCGGTCGCGGGGTGCGGTCGGAACGTCGGCGGACAACGCGGCCGCCGAGTCGCTGAACGCGACGTTGAAACGGGAGACGCTGAAGGGGCGGAAGCGCTGGAACAGTGCGGGTGAGGCCCGCGCCGCCGTCTTCCGCTGGATCACGCGATACAACACCAAAAGGAGGCATTCCACTCTCGGCCAGATCTGTCCGATCGAGTTCGAGCAGCGATCGGCTACGCTGGCCACCGCCGCATAGGAATTGGTGTCCACATCTCAGGGGGAACGCCCACCGTTCTGCGGTCTGAATTGCCCGGTCCACCCGCTGGACCTGCGAGCGGGTCTTCTCGTCCAGTTGCTGGGCGTCACCGCGTGCCTTCGACAACGCCTCGCCGACGGTGTTCCACCGGTCCGGGTTGTCGATCAGGGTCTGCACGGCGGTGTAACCGACGGCCGGCAACCGCGACTGCGCCCTGTGCTTGTTCGCCGAGCGCACCTTGCGCTGACGCGAACTCAGCGGCTGGCGAATCGAATCCGGGATCGGCAGCTCCCGGCGTTTACGTTCGGAGACCTCGGGCACTGTCACTCGGGGGAAGGCCCGCTCCAGGTCTTTCCGAGCACGGGTGAATTCGGCGTCCTCGACCATCCGGTCGAGCTCCCGCGCCGAGTCACGCTCCTGTGCGCGGTCTTTGTACGCGGCGGCGGAACGGTAGCCGGCCCGCTTCGATGCGGGCGTGCTGCTGGTGCCGGCCTCCGGATCCAACCGGGTTGGAGGCGCGTCCGGGCTCACGTTGTACGCCACCAGATCCCCTCCCGCCGCGTCGAACACACCCCAGATATGACGAAGCGTGGCAGGCATTGATGTCCCAATTGACGGCCTGCCACGCTCGGACCCGACTGCAAGGCGGGTCTACCGAGGGAGAAGCATTCCGGTGACCAAACCAGTAACTCGCTCCCACGCGTGTTGCCGGCCTCTCGACCGAACGCATCTCAGACTACCGAAACCTACTGGCCCAGTTCGACCCACATAGGCCAGGAACTCGGAAGACCGGATGCCTCGAACTCAGCGATTTCGGCCATCCTAGTTTCCGTACCATCGCGGCACGGGCCAAGGCGGTGCCGAATGCAGGTCAACCCACCGCGTACGAGGGGCCGCATCGGTAAGAAGTTCTTTCAAGGCTGCTTGGGGACTGAGGCGTGCGACTGTCTCGTCATCGAGTTCCTGCCGCTCCGGCCATGGGGGAACCTCGATCTTGATCGCGATCTCGTCTCCAGGCCGCTCGAACGTCGTCTTGGTGGCGGCTGCGACGACCTCGGTATTGATGCTGTCCGTTTCGGTTTGGTCGAGCTGGTACCGGCCACGATGGTGTAGTCCGGGCTTCAGCATCACCAATACCTGATTCGGATTCAGCGGGTAGAGCGCGACCGCACTGTTCCCAGCCACACCCGCGCGATCCCTGGTGTTCGGAGGCCCCGCTAGGAGAATGACCGGGTCATCGCAGGTGACGAGAGGCGCGTCCGTGCGGTACACGGCCCATTCTCGAAGATGAAGTCCGAGCGCCGTGACGTTCTGGACGTCCTTGATCATCAGGTCGAGAGCCTCGTGCTTCGGGTCGTCCTGCCGCTTGGACATCGACTCCTCGATCGCTTCCGGGCCCAGACCTGATTGCTTCAGGAACTCCCGCTTGGCCGCATCCGGGCCGTTGACGAGGACAAGGGTGCGCTTACGGTTACTGACCGTCCGCGTGATCTGCAGGCCGAGGAATACGGCGAGGTCCTTCTTCAGGTCATCGTCCGAAACCACTCCAGCGCGCCACTTCTCAAGCGAATCCAAGCGGTGCGCGCAGGTGTCCTCAATGCGGGACAGATGCTTCTCGATCCACTTGAGCGGGGTGTCCATGGTGTTGTCGGTTGCCGGGAGGCTGTAGAAATTCTTCTCGTGTGCCACCTCTTTCGGTGGCTGGGGCGGATCTGCGTCGCCGGTGTCGACCTGGACGGGTTGTACCATTTCGTTGACGGCCCATCGGCGCAAATACATCTGCGGTACGTAGTGGTGCTTTTTCGCCGTCTCGTTTTCGGCCTGACGCTTCGATTCAGCCACGAACTCGTCGGATAGCCACTCGTGCTCGAAACGCATGGCCATGATGGCGTCCATCAACCCGGGGAGCATGCGGCCGAGCCTATGCGGGACTTCTGACAATTCCATGCTTCCTTCGCCGCATACGCCGGAAGGCTGGCAGGGGCTCGAGGCCGACAAGCCTGCGAAGGTTGTCGACAGCTGGTGAGAGACTGCTTCGCGTGCATGCGTTCATCGACGAATCCAAACGGGGCGAGTACGCCCTGTGCGCCGTGACCGTCGCCCCCGGCGACGTCACGAGCCTCCGCAAGCAGATGAACGCACTCCGGCCTCCCGGGCATTCGCGGATCCACATGACCGGTGTCGGAAAGAAGCTGGCCCCGAAGATCGTTTCCGAGGTCGCCCGGCTCGAAGCGACCAGCCGGATCTACCTGATGACCTCGAAGAAGGTGAACGAGCGGCAGGCCCGCGATGTCACCCTGGCCGCTGCCGTCCGCGACCTGTCACAGATGTCGGTGACCAACGTGGTCATCGAGTCCTGCGACCAGGACCGCGAGGACAACCGCATCATCCGCGACGAACTCGGCGGTGATCCCCCGTTCGTGTACACCCACGACCGTACTGGTGGAGATCCGTTATTCGTTGTGCGCGATATTCCCGGAGCACTCCGTTCGGTTCTCGGCGCGGAGTGCGGTGTAGCGGCCCCAGTCTTGTGAAGCCAGAGCAGCCCAGTTGACAGCTGTGTTCGGACTGATGCCGAGGAGGTCAGCGAGGATGGGGGCCGGAACCTCTGCTGCGAGCTGGAGGAGTGCGGCGTTTCGTGCCGAACGAACGGTGACCCCGGTCTGTGCGAGTTGGTTGCGGAGCACGTCCGCGCTTCGATGTCGGCCCGGATGCCCACCTGGAAACAACCAACGGTTGGGTTTGCTTGCGTAAGAGGATCTTCCACGCCGATGGAGCAATGCCCGGGTGAGTTCGTCGAGCGGTGCGGGAAGCAGGATGGGATCGTCGCCGAAACGGACGGTGACCCCGGGTCCGGTAGTGGCGATCTGGTCGGGCGTCATGCGGCAGATTCGTGTGACGGGCTGTCCGAAGAGCAGGACAAACAGACCCGCGACACGAGTATCGAGGGGCAGGGTCTCGTTGTGGAGGAGCTCCTCGACGATCGACCAGCGATGATCGTCGGCAAGGGTGACATCGGGCTCGGCGCGCTGCTGACGGGGTGCGCGCAAGTCGGCTATCAGGCGACGGTCGTGCGTCCAGGTGAGGAATCCCACGAGGAACCGGACACGGCCGGGGTGCTCGACCAGGTATTTGTCCAGGTCGGACTGCCGTGCCGTGGTCAGTGTTGTGCCGTGCTCGGTCAGCCAGCCGAGGAAGTGGGTCGCGCCGCGGATCAGTGCCCGATCGTTGCGGGCGCCGGCGGCGGTGAGTTGTCCACGGTCGGCCTTGGCGCGGGTGCGACGGAGCACGTGCCATACGGCGTAGGCGTGCACCACTCGTGCATCTGCAACGGGCAGGTCTGCGAGGATGGTGCGCAGCCAGGGAGTGAGGCGTTCGAGCTCGACGTGCTGCGGCGGCAGGACGCCCAGGGCGGCGAGGAAGTCCCTGAGATAGTCCAGTGCGCGAGTGCGCGGCACGGCGTCCAGGGCGTTGTGGCTAATTGCGATGTCGCCGACGGCCATTCGCCGCAACAGGTCGGCCCCTTGGCTTTGCTGGAGCCAGAACAGGGTCGATTTGGGCCGGTCGACGGCAAGAAGTGCAGAAAGGACGGGCTCGAGGCCACAATTGACGGTGCCGTCGGCAGTGGTGAGCAGGGCCGTAGCTCGCTCGGTGAGCACGCAGACTGCGCATCTTCGTCCGTACTGGTGGTCCTCGCGTCCGCAGTCGGCGCACGCGAACGGAGAAGGTTCGCCAGCGCATGTCGCGCAGATTCGGCGTCCGTCGTCGGACAGATAGGCGAGGACCTTGATCTGCACGCATGCGGGGCAAGTACCGGGATTGCGGCGCAGCTGTTGGTAGCAGAGCCGGCATATGGGTGCTCCGAGCAGGACCGTTCGTGGATTGCGATCGTGCCCGCATTGGCCGCATCGCTCGAGTTTGCGTGGCGCGCAGGTGGTGCATAGCCATCCGGACTCGAGACGGACGACAGCGTAGGTGTCACGTCCGCAGCGCGAACATGTCTTGTGTGAGATCGGATCGTGCCGATAGCAACGTAGGCACAGCTGCTCGGTGTTGGTCCGGCGCGTAATGACCCGCATGTTTCCGCACCGTGAGCACGGTTTGAGGTCGGCCACCCGTCCGCAATGCGCGCAGGCCTTCCGGCCATCGGGGAGACGTCGGCACAGGATTTTCTCACCGCCGCAGACCGCGCAGTGCGGCCTGACGACTCTCACCGCGCCAGCGGCAGCCAACCGTTCGAGCAACCGCTGCACGATAGGCGGCATGAGTGGATCACCCGAGGTCAACAGATTCGGAAAACGGTCGAAGTGCTGCAGGAGGATTGTTCGTTTCTCAGGTCGCGGGACCAAGACCTCCAGGATGCCGCGGACGGTCGTTGCGGCCAGTTCCGGCTCGACCGTTGCGATCTCGGCGACCAGTGCGTCGAGCGTCTGCATGGAGGTGAGCGTGCTGCACCGGACCATCAGACAGACGGCCCCGGACGATCCTGACCGGGTCGACGGACACGGGCGCGGACGGGCCGGAGCTCGCCGATGCCCGACGGCCCCGCCTCCTCGGTACCGGTCTTACTCTCGTGCCGTGGTTGCGCGATCGGTTCGATCAGCTCGCTGGGGCCGACATTGAGGATGTCGCACAGTGCCGCCAGGATCTCCATGTTCAGCCGCTGCGGTGTCTTGGTGACCAGCCGGAAGACCTGCTCGCGTGACAAATGGATGTCGCGCTCAGCAAGCAGCGGGACAAGATCGGTGGTTTGGAACATGCCGCGGGTCGCCATAATCTGGCGCAAATGCCAGCGGATGGTCAACTTGTCGGTCACGGTTGCTCTCCTGCCGTGGAGTACACCCTGCTCAGCGCTGACGCCAGGGTGCGGTTCTTGAAGTCGTTGCTGACCGAGGTGTAGATCGCGGTCGTGGCGGCAAACGCATGACCGACCTGCTCCTGCACGAACCTTTCGGGATAGCCGAACTCGACCAGATGCGTGACATACGAGTGCCGAAGACAGTGCAACGTCAGTTCTCGCGGCAACCCAACGTCATTGCGTAACTGCGCAAATCGCTCATCGATGTAACGCATCGAGACACGGCTGACCCGCTCGGTCACCCACAGCGCCGGATGCTGCCGCGCTCGGTACTTTGGCCTACCCTGCTCGACCCACTGGCGCATCCCTTCCAACGCCCAGTCGAACTCCGGCACGGCAAGCACCGTCCGCCGCCGTGGTGGCCCGCCCCTGACGGACTTGCCGTACCGCACATGAAGTGACCCGAATTGGCCCCACTTCTTGACGTGGGGGTTCGGCCGCAAGTCGGCCAAGTCGAGCCTCGCGAGCTCGCGGCGCCGTAGCCCGAAACCGTAGGCAGTCTTGAACATCTGCGCATCCCGAAGCGCTGTCAAAGCACCCTTACGGCCCGTCCGGGCGAGCGTGTCGACCCGGTCGTCGGCGTGATCGAAGAAGGCCTGCAGCTCGTCGTAGCTCATCGGTCTGCGTTCCGGATTTCCTTCGTAGTCACTCAAATGCGCGACGGTGTTCCATTCGTGGCAGACCTGCGCCGGAATCTCACCGAACCGGTTGCCGCACTGTTCCAACCACTCGTATCGCGGATCCGTGAGGTAGTCGAGAAACATACGCAGAGCCAGGTGATAACCGCGGATCGTAGATGGAGCTAGCCGATCCGTTCCCGAGGTCAGCGAGGTCGTGAAGTCCTCTACGTCGCCGGGCGTCCACCGCCAGGGATACTCGCTGGTGAACTCGGCAAACCGCCGCACCAACCGAGCCCTCGGTCCGATCGTCGACGCGGCCAACAGCCGGCTCCGTTGTTGCAGCGACCAGCCCTCGACCATGGCCTTGAAGACTGCAGTCGGCTCGTCGAGGTGAATAAGCCCATTTACCAACACTAATCGGGCCGAACCAGGCACTTCCCTCACGCTTCACCCCCAGTAACGGCGGTTGCATTTGAAGCAACATACTTGCACCAGGTCCCGCACCGAGTCAACGATGCTGGTAGATCCGTTCACATCTAGTGTCGGAACGGCTCGTAAATCCCCAGATCACGCCCTGCTTGTTGCATTTGCTACGACAATGCGCGGTTGCCCACCAACCCGTTGTTGTGGATCCCGGACGTGCATGCCTGGGCCTGGGGGCGAAGCGGCAGCATGCGGGCGAAGATCGCCCACCGGGTCACCGTGGTGAAGCTCTAAGGACACGAAGAAGGCCCTCCGGATTGGAGAGGCCTCTCGTGAGAGGTGGGCGCGCAAGGCTGGAAACCGCTTGGTGGGGCTGCCTACAGGGGTACTTACGCCCCGGAGACCTCCTACACGAACCACTTCCCTCGGCTACTGCCTCGGGCACTCACATTATGTCGGTCGATGTTGCGTCGACGCAACCGCCGCGCGGTTGACCTGGGCGTACACCGCTTAGATGGTATGTGGTCTTAACCTCGGCCGGGCGCTGGATGCGCCTCGCCGGAGACAATCCCTGCCCGGATCCCGATCGCGCTGGCTTCCCCACGGTTGGCGACGTCGAGTTTCTTGAGCACGCTCGCGACGTGAAACTTGATCGTGCTCTGGCTGATCCCGAGTTCCTCGGCGATGGCGCGATTGCGTTTGCCCACCGCGAGGTGCGCAAGGACTTCGAGCTCGCGGGGGTTCAGGGTGGACAGCAGGTGCTCGTCGGGACGGGCGGCGGGCGGATCCAACGGGATGGTCAGCGTCACCCGACTCCCCCACCCGGCGATGGATTCGATGTCGATCCGGCCGCGCAACGTGTGCAGGCGTCCGGACAGTTGCCGAGTCAGCGCGTTGCGGTCGATGGCGCCGGGCCCCTGGTCACGGACCTCGATCAGGACGTTGTCACCGTCGCAGTCCCACGCGATCCGTAGCCGGGGCAGCACCGGTTGTGCGCCGAATGCCAGCACGATGGCGCGGACCATCGCGCGTGCCGCATGCGCCACCTCACCGGGAAGCGGACGGCCGTCGGCCGGCGGGTCGACATACTCGACTTCGACCTCCCGATGCCGCAAGAGAGGTCGTAGTTCGCCCTGCAACCTGGCGAATGCCGTGGTGACCGCCTCCTCGGACAGGGCACGATCGGCGGCACCCGCCGATCGCAGGGCGATCAGTGCGGCCGATGCGGTCTCGCTGGCGGTGATGCGCGATCGCCGGTCGTCGAGGTCGTTCGATCGGAGGGTTCCGAGGACCGACGACAGGGTCGCCTCGTGCACCTCCGTCAGTTCGGCGATGGTGCGTGCGCGTTCACTCGACGCGGCCCGTGACTCGGCGAGATAGTCGGGGCTGGCCTGTGCCACCTGGTGCTGGATGGAGGTCGCGACGATTCCGAACATCGCCGCGACCTCATCGTGCTCGGGTGCGCCTGCCTGCGATGGTCGCGGGACCAGGACGAGCAGCGTGTCGCCGGAGTCGCGGACCGCCCAGATGGGGCGGCGTCCACCTCCCAGCGACCGGATTCCGGCGACGACGCCGCCGGGTTCGAGGGATTGTTTGATCTCGTCGAGTTCGTCGATGGTCACCCGGTCGACTATCTCCCGGTTTCCGGCGACCTTTCGGGGGCGTCCGGTGCATTCGCGGGTGAAGATCACCAGGGCGTCGTGTGGCCACAACGGGCCCAGGAACCGGGAGAAGCGGGCCGCGATGTCCGGGAGCGGTCCCGTGATCACCGTCCGCATCTCCACCCAGGCGTCAACCTGCAACCGAACCGAGTCCTCCACGCTTACCACGTATCCACCGTATGGCCGGTAGCCGCGAGAAGGCACTGGCCAAGCGGCCAGCCCGAACCGGCCGCCCGGCCGGGTGCCCGATCGCGCCGTGGTCGGCAGCCTTGTTCTCACACCCAGAACGGCTATCACCGAGGAGGACCATGACCGTCACCGTCGAGCAGACACGCACACGGTTCAGTGACGGGCGCCGCATCGTGCTCGACGAGAACGCGCGACTGCTCAAATCCGTTGCCGCCGAGCAGTGGGACCGCGCCGGATCCTTGATCACGTCCGCACGCGCGGTGTTCGTCATCGGCAACGGGCGCAGCGGCCTGGCCGTCCAGATGGCCGCGATGCGCCTGATGCACCTCGGCCTGCGCGTCCATGTGGCCGGGGAGGTCACCGCCCCCGCCATCGGCGCCGGAGATGTACTGATCGCCGTCTCCGGATCGGGCACCACCGCCTCGGTGGTCGGCGCGGCCGATACCGCGAACAAGGTGGGTGCCTCGGTACTGGCAGTGACCACGGCCTCGGACTCGCCGCTCGCCCGGCGCGCCGACGAGGTCCTGGTCCTGCCGGCGGCCGACAAGCAGGACCACAGCGCCGCCATCACCGCCCAGTACGCGGGCAGCCTGTTCGAGCAGTCCGTGCTCCTCGCCTTCGACGCACTGTTCCAGGCGCTGTGGCACAACGTCGATCAGACCGCCGAGCGGCTGTGGGAACGCCACGCCAACATCGGCTGAGCGACCCCTACCCCAAATCCCCAAAAGAAGATAACCAGGAGAAACACATGACGAAGCTGCAGGTTGCAGTCGATCTGCTCACCACTGCCGACGCACTGGCCCTGACCAACAAGGTCGCCCCGTACGTCGACATCATCGAACTCGGCACCCCCCTGATCAAGAGCGCCGGCCTCAGCGCCATCACCGCGATCAAGGCCGCCCACCCGGACAAGGAGGTATTCGCCGACCTCAAGACCGCCGACGCCGGCTTCCTCGAGGCCGACCTGGCCTTCTCCGCCGGAGCAGACCTGGTCACCGTCCTCGGCGCCGCCGGCGACGCCACCATCAAGGGCGCCGTCGAGGCAGGCAAGAAGCACGGCAAGAAGGTCGTCGCCGACCTCATCGGCGTCGAGAACCGTGTCGAGCGCGCCCGCGAGATCTCCAAGCTCGGTGTCGCGTTCGTCGAGATCCACGCCGGACTCGACGAGCAGGCCCAGCCCGGGTACTCCATCCAGACCCTCCTCGACGACGGCAAGATCGCCGGTGTCCCCTTCTCCGTCGCCGGTGGCGTGAAGGTCGACACCATCGCCGCCGTCCGTGACGCAGGCGCCGACGTCGCCGTCGCCGGAGGCGCCATCTACAGCGCCGAGGACCCCGCCGCGGCCGCGAAGGCGCTCAAGGACGCCCTTACCAAGTAGTCCTGCGTGCACGAAAGGCCCCGAACATGTTCGTGTTCGGGGCCTTTCGCCGTATGGTGCGGTGCTGTCACTGAGTGAGCCTGGAGCGGTGTTCGAGGACTGTTCCGCAGCCGTCGCGTCAACAGAGTTCGCTCTCAACACTCAGAGCAGGTCCCCAGCTGGGTCCGGTGTAACCGAGGAGCATCCGCAAACGAGCACCGGCGACATCGAGATCATCGAAGGCCAGTTGAGCTGCCGTCCGCGTGGGTGGGACTGAACCCCTCCGTCGGTCCCACCTCGCGCATCTACCCGCCCGGTCGGGTCAGAGCGGGCGCCACGTCCGGCCGGTCCGGCTGAGGATCTGTTCCGCAGATTCCGGGCCGGACGCGCCGGACGGATAGGTGTCCGGGCGACCGGTGGCTGCCCAGTGCTCGAGGAGAGGATCGATGACCCGCCAGGACCATTCGACCTCCTCACGGCGAGGGAATAGGGTGGCGTCCCCGCGGAGCACGTCACAGATCAGCCGCTCGTAGGCCTCCGGCGCCGGGTCGAACACCGACCGGAAGTCCATCCCGAGGCTGACCGGCTGAATGTGCATGCCGCCGCCGGGACGTTTGGCGCCGATGTGCAGTTCGATTCCGTCGTCCGGCTGGACCCGGAAGACGAGCACGTTCGAGACCGCCGCGGCTCGGGCAGCGGGTGAGCCGTGGGCGGGGGGTGTGAACGTTACCGCGATCTCGGTGGTGCGCCGTGCGAGGCGTTTGCCGGTGCGGATGAAGAACGGCACGCCGGCCCACCGGCGGGTCGCGATGCCGACTGTCAGGGCCGCGAAGGTCTCGGTGGCCGAGTCGGCGGGGAATCCTGTCTCGTCGGCCAATCCTGGTACGGGAACACCGTTCTCTACTCCGGCACCGTATTGGCCGCGGGCCGATGTCTCCGCGAGCGGTCCGAGGAGTTCGGCGGCGGAGAGGACCTTGATCTTCTCGGCGGCGATGCTGTCGGCGTCGAATCCGACGGGTTCTTCCATCGCGATCAACGCCAATAGTTGCAGCAGGTGATTCTGGATGACGTCGCGGGCGGCGCCGACGCCGTCGTAGTACCCGGCGCGTCCGGTCACGCCGACGCTCTCGGCCATGGTGATCTGCACGTGGTCGATATGCCGGTTGTTCCACAGTGGCTCGAACATTCCGTTCGCGAACCGCAGCGCGAGGATGTTCTGCACCGTCTCCTTCCCCAGGTAGTGATCGATGCGGTAGATCGAGGACGGCGGAAACACTCGTTCCAGCGCGACACCGAGGGCCTGGGAGCTGGCGAGATCGTGCCCGAACGGCTTCTCCACCACCACCCGGCGCCACCCGTGCGCATTCCGGTTCAGGCCGGTGATCGCGAGCTGGTCGCAGACCGTGGCGAATGCCAAGGGCGGGATGGACAGGTAGAAGACGTAGTTGCCCGGTTTGCCGCGGCGGACGTCGAGCTCGGCCAGCCGCGCGGAAAGCCGGGCGAACGCGGCCGTGTCGTCGAACGACCCCTGCACGAGGTGGATCCGCTCGGCGAGCTCCGCCCACACCACCGGGTCGAAGGGGGTGCGCGCGTGCGCGATCACCGCCTCGCGCAGCCGAGTGTCGGCGTCGGTGCTGTCGCGGGCGAAGCCGACGAGATCGAAGTCCGGCGGCAGTTGACCACTGTGCGCGAGATCGTAAATCGCCGGGATCAGTTTCTTGCGCGAGAGATCACCGGTGATCCCGAAGATCACCATCGATGCCGGCTCGGCGACCAGCGTGGTGTAGTCGGTCAACTCGGCGCCGACTACACCGCCAGGTCCGCCTGCCAGCGGATTCCGCTCCTGCACTTCAGACACGGTCACTTCTGCTGCTCCGTCTTTCGCTCCACCACAGGCGCATTCAGACAATGCGTCGGATACCAGTGTCGAAGGCGGGGAGCCGGAATGCACTTGGCCGAGCGGTCAGTCTCGGCTGCCCGTCCGGTCAGGTGAGGTGGCCCCGAAACCCCCGTAGACATAGACCTCGGCAAGGCACTCGAGAATCGAAAGCGGAACGGTGACGATGAAACTGGGACTGGTCGGTTTGGGCAAAATGGGGCTGAACATGCGCGAACGGCTGCGTGAACGCGGACTCGAGGCGATCGGATACGACCCTCACGCCGCCGACACCGATGCCGACAGCCTCGAAGCGTTGGTCGAGGCGCTGCCCACCCCACGGGCGGTGTGGGTGATGGTGCCCGCCGGAGCCCCGACCCGTCAGGTGATCGGGCAGCTTTCGCGGCTGCTCGCACCCGGTGACCTCGTCGTGGACGGCGGCAACTCCCGATTCACCGACGACAAAGTGAACGCGGACATCCTCGCCGAACACGGCATCCGCTACCTCGACTGCGGCGTCTCCGGCGGCGTGTGGGGACGGCAGAACGGCTACGCGCTGATGGCCGGCGGCGACGCCGCCGACATCGACCGGCTGATGCCGGTCTTCGACGCGCTGCGGCCGGACGGTGACCGTGAGGACTCCTTCGTCCACGCCGGCCCGGTCGGCGCCGGACACTACGCGAAGATGGTGCACAACGGCATCGAGTACGGGTTGATGCAGGCCTACGCCGAGGGCTACGAGCTGCTCGCCGCCGAGGACTCCATCGTCGACGTGCCCGCGGTCCTGCGTGCCTGGTCGAAGGGCACCGTGGTGCGGTCCTGGTTGCTCGACCTGTTGGTGCAGGCCCTGTCCGAGGATCCCGGCCTGGCCGGAATCTCCGGCTACACCGAAGATTCCGGCGAAGGGCGGTGGACGGTCGAAGAAGCCATCGCCCACGCCGTCCCCGCACCGGTGATCTCCGCCGCACTGTTCGCCCGGTTCGCCTCCCGCCAAGACGACTCCCCGGCCATGAAAGCGGTGTCGGCGCTGCGTAATCAGTTCGGCGGGCACGCCGTCCGACCGGCCGAGACCGCCGGGGTCGCCTGAACCGTGACGACCTCGACCCAACCTGACGTCACCCGTTCTCCGGAGTGGCAGAAGCTCCAAGCCCATCACGCCGACGTGGCCGACCTGCACCTGCGGGAGCTGTTCGACACCGACCCCGATCGTGGCCGCGATTTCACCGTCACCGCCGGTGACCTCTACATCGACTACAGCATGCACCGCATCGACCGAACCACCCTCGGGTTGCTGACCGACCTCGCCCGCGCAACGGGCCTGGAAGAACACCGCGACCGCATGCTGCGTGGAGACCGCGTCAACATCACCGAGAACCGGGCGGTCCTGCACACCGCGCTGCGCCTACCCGCCGATGCCGCGCTCACGGTGGATGGGCGCGACGTCGTCGCCGACGTGCACCGGGTGCTCGACCGGATGGGAGAGTTCACCGACCGCATTCGCAGCGGCCAGTGGCGCGGGGCCACCGGTGAACGCATCACCACGGTCGTGAACATCGGCATCGGCGGCTCCGACCTCGGGCCGCGCATGGTGTACCGGGCACTGCGTCACTACACCGACGCCGGCATCAGTGTCCAGTTCGTCTCGAACGTCGACCCCACCGACCTCGTCGCCACCCTCACCGATCTCGACCCGGCGACCACGCTGTTCGTCGTGTCGTCGAAAACGTTCACCACCATCGAAACCCTCACCAACGCCACCGCCGCCCGGCGGTGGCTGACCACCGCACTCGGTGCCGATGCGGTCGCCCGGCACTTCGTCGCCGTATCCACCAACGCCGCGAAGGTCGCGGAATTCGGCATCGACCCCGACAACATGTTCGAGTTCTGGGACTGGGTCGGCGGCCGCTACTCCGTCGGCTCCGCGATCGGGCTGTCGGTGATGGCCGCGATCGGAAGGGACGCATTCGCCCAGTTCCTCGCCGGGATGCACACCATGGACCGGCATTTCGCCGAGACCCCGGTGGAGGTGAACGCCCCGGTGCTGCTCGGGCTCCTCGGCGTCTGGTACTCGAATTTCTTCGGCGCCGAAACCCGTGCGGTGCTGCCGTACTCGAATGACCTCAACCGTTTTCCGGCCTATCTGCAGCAGCTGACCATGGAGTCCAACGGCAAGACCGTGCAGCTGAACGGGGCTGCGGTCGATACCGCGACCGGTTCCATCTGGTGGGGCGAACCGGGCACCAACGGGCAACATGCGTTCTACCAGTTGCTCCACCAGGGCACCCGGCTCATACCGGTAGATTTTCTCGGCTTCGCCGAACCCACCGAGGACCTGCCCACGATCGCCGGCTGGGGCGGCATGCACGACAGCCTGATCAGCAACCTTCTCGCGCAGCGGCGGGTCCTCGCGTTCGGCCGCACCACCGACGAGATCACCGCTGATGGTGTCCCCGACTCTTTGATTCCGCACAAGGTGATGCCCGGGAACCGGCCGTCGACGACCGTCCTGGCGCCCAAGCTCACTCCCTCGATCCTCGGGCAACTGATCGCCCTGTACGAGCACCAAACCTTCGTCGAAGGCGCAGTGTGCGGCATCAACTCATTCGACCAGTGGGGTGTTGAGCTCGGCAAGGCTCAGGCTGTGGAGTTGCAGACCATCGTGAGCGCGAAGGAAGGGTCGCCGGACTTCGTAGACTTGGACAGCTCGACGGTGTCTCTTGCCCGTTGGTTCAGAATGGCGCGTGACGACCGCCTGTGAATGCGGTGGCGGTCCAGGGATTGTTGTCGTCCAGTGGATACAGGCCGATAAATTCGATTTCTTCGCGGAATACCTGCCATATTCCGTCCTTTTCCACGACTGAGGAGCGCGTCACACTGGACTGCGGATTGGTCGCCGGATGGAGGAGATTCGATGACCACCGTCCTGTCCCCCACCGCCGCGCCCGAGCGCATTCCCGCCGACGAGTGGCAAGCGCAACTCGAACTCGCTGCGACGTTTCGACTGCTCGCGAAGCTCGGATGGGGTCAACCGACGGCGAGGTGAACCCGCGGTGACACACCTGATGCGGCAGATGCTGGAAGAAGTCGACCTCGCGCTCGCATTGTCGGGGCACCGGTCCGTCGCCGATCTGGGGCCGGAGTCGGTTGTCGAGACGAGCTGAGCTGTGCCCACCACACCATGCGAGACACAGCGCCCACGGGTGACGATTGTCGGCGCCGGGAAAGTCGGAACACTGGTCGCCGCCGAATTGGCCCGTCGAGGAGACACCGAAGTCCGTCTTCTGTCCGAGACTGCCGGACTGGCGGCCGGCCGCGCAATTGATATTCGGCAGGCAGGGCCGATACTCCGCGATCGATTCGTATGACGACAGCGCGGGGTCGGTGGTGGTGGTGACCACCAGTATCCCGTTCCGGCCTGGGGCCTCTCGGCACGATCAGTTCGAAGCGAATCGTGCGCGAGTCGCGCACGCGGCACACCGTGTTGCGTTGACATCACCGATGCGGTCATCGTGGTGGTGACCAACCCCGTGGAGGCGATGTGTGCGGCCGCTCATGACGGTAGCGGTTTCGAACGACACCGAGTGCTCGGAATGGCGGGCGTCCTCGATACCGCCCGTCTCACCCTGTCCCTCGCCGAGGAGTTGGCTGCCTCTGTAGACGAGGTCGAAACGACCGTCATCGGGGGGCACGGGGATACGGCGGTAGCCCTGATCGGACGGACCACCATCCGGGGTATCCCTGTTCAGACTCTGATGCCCCCGCCCGTCTCGCCGAGATCATTCGGCGAGCGCAGCGCGCTGGTGTCGAGATCACCGAGCTCCTCGGCCGGGAAACACCGTCCTTCGCGCCGGCGATGGCAGCGGCAGCTATGGTTGACGCCATCACACTCGACCGCAAGCAGGTCTTCCCGGCGGTCGTGCGCCTTGACGGGGAGTACGGGCTCAGAGGCCTCTATGCCGGAGTTCCGAGCAGATTGGGTCGCCGGGGCGTCGACGCAATCATCGAAGTCGAACTCACACACGATGAGACGGCTGGGCTCCACCACCTACGTGCGGAGCAGTTTGACCCTTCTCGGGCAATGAGCGAGGTAACCCGGACCCTCGACGTGGCACTGCACCGTGGTTTCAGCGAAACACCGGTTGTTCGGTCAACTTCTTCGGTTTTCCCGAACAGCTTCAGCCTATGTGTCGGTGGAATGCGGACATCCCGACATCTCTCCTGCACTTCCCCGTCCCTGTCATAGCCTCCCGGGCACGTGACGAGGACGGTCCGGCCACTGTTTCGGGCGCCTCCTCGGCGCTCCGCCGCGCCCTCGCTTCGAGGGCGCATGACCCGAGAGGCACACGATGAGTCGCACAACCGCCGCGGTTGTCGGCTGCCGTCGGACTCACGAGAAGCGGCCGACATTAGGTATCGCAGGCTGGCCGCTGCGCTGGAAGATGGCGGTCGTGTTGACCGTTCCCCTCCTGGTCGCGGCGGGGCTCGGTGCTCTCCGTGTACAGGAAGGCCTCGAGGCGGCCGCCCACTTCACGACGGTCGTCGACCGGGTCCAGATGCTCCCCCTGCTCGTCGACTTGGACGGGGACGCGGCCGTTGTGATGGGAACACTGGCGCAACGCGCGATCACGGCGTCGATGATCGACAACCTTGACGCATCGATCGGGGAAGTGGAACGGGCGAATACGTCGGCCAGGCTCGACGACAGCACGGCGTCGCATCTTGCGACCGCCCTCTCCGGTGCGCGAGCGTTGAGTGCACAGGCCAAGCAGGGAGGACCCCCGTCGACGGGGGCACTCACCGAACAACTCGCGTCCATTCGCTCCGGTCTGTCGAGCGTGGTGACCGCGATCACCACGCCGATCGCCGACCCCGAATTGGTCGTCGAGACCGGGCGTCTCGAGGATCTGTGGGCGGCCCAGAAGCTGATCTCAGCTGAAGGCCTGTCGGTCGTCGCATCGACAGCAATTCTCACCGGCGAACCCGATGCGACCCTCGAATCCGTGAGCGCCAATTTTCTGGCCAACCTGCGCACCGAGTCCGCGTTGCTCGACCAGGTCGCGCAACGCTATCCTCCCGGTGACCCGACCATCGAGACTCTCAGGAAAGGCGTGAGTGACCGAACTACGTTGCTGCAGAACGCTACTCGCCGTGAGAGCGTCGATCAGGCACTGACCGGTCTCAAGTATTCGCTGTTCGCCAGCGTCGATGACTACTCCAACGCCGTCGCTACCGCGTCCGCCGGTTTGCGGGATGTGGTCGGGGCCAAGTCGGACGCGGTGCGGGGCAGCGCGTGGCGGGACATGGCGGTGGTCACGACGTTGTTGCTCGCCGCGATTCTGCTCGCCGTGGCAGTCGCGCGATCCCTGCTCGAGCCACTACGCAGACTTCGCCGCGATGCCCTGCAGGTGGCGCACACAGACCTGCCGACGGCGGTCGGACGAGTCAAAGCCGGTGCGGCCGCGTCCACGTTGGAAGTCGACCCCATCGACGTGCACACCCAGGAAGAGATCGGCCAGCTTGCTCGCGCCATCGATGACATCCACAGCCAGGCCCTGCTCCTTGCCGGCGAGCAGGCACAGCTGCGGCTGCAGATGAACAACGTCTTCGAAACGCTTGCACGGCGCAGCAGGTCACTGATCGATCTGCAGCTGGAGATGATCGAGCAACTCGAGTTCGAAGAGCGCGACCCCAAGCGGCTCGACAATCTGTTCCGGCTCGACCACCTCGCCACCCGGATGCGCCGCAACGGCGACAACCTGCTGATCCTGGCGGGCAGCGATAACCGGCGCAGCCGCCCGGCACCAATACTGCTGGGCGACGCCGTGCGTGCGTCTATTTCCGAGGTGGAGGACTATCAGCGCGTTCAGGTCGGCCCGATACCACCGGTGACATTGACCGGCACGGCGGGAAGGGATCTCGTGCATATCCTGGCCGAGTTGTTAGACAATTCGCTGCACTTCTCGCCGCCGGACACTGCGGTGATGACGACCTGCGCGCGCACCATCGACGGCGGTGTCGTGATCGAGATCGTGGACCGCGGAATTGGCATGTCCGCAACCGACCTGCACGAAGTCAACGACCGCGTCGCCGCGGCGGCCTAGGTCACCCCGGACACTGCACGTCGCATGACTTTTCGTCGTCAGCGAACTCAGCAAGAGGCACCACATCACTATTTCCTTCCGCCGCACACTCGACCGGCCACGCAACGCGGGAATCACCGTGTCGGTCCACATCTCCGGTGATGTGCTCACCTCGGCACAGACCGTCGAGGTCCAGGACAGCTACGGCGGACGTCCCCCGGGTTCTGGTCAGCAACCCGAACGCACGTCACCGGAGACCCGCGCCCTTACTCCCAAGGTCGAACTAGTTGCCGTCCAGCGACAGCGGGCACGTCAGGAACCGGCACCCCTGGCGGTCGATCGGGTCGGCGCACCGGCGAGTCCGGTAGCCGGTGCTCTGCCCCAACGCCGACCCGGGGCCACCGGGATCACTACCGTCAGTCCCGGCGATGCTCAAGCCCGACCCCCATCCGTGGCAACCTCGGAGACCAGTAAGACTGCCGAAGGACACGCGCCGCGACATCGTTTGGACTCCACTCGGACGGCGTCGTTCTTCCAGCCTCGGGTGGTTGCCGAGGAGACCCGCGACGACGGGACAGCGCAGACCCCGATCTTCGCCAGTATCGCTCCCCCATGGTGGACCGACCCCACCAAGACCGACAGAGATGTTCCGCAACAGTGGATCACGCGAGCAGATACCGGGTGGTCTGCTGCCCGTCGGTCCGCACGGCAGGCCCCTGAGCGGGTCACCCGCCACGGGCTGCCACAACGCGTCCCGGGCCAACGCCTGGTCCCCGGTGGTGTCGACGAGCCGGACCGCAGTTCCAGGCGCGTCCGCACACCCGAAACGGTCCGCGCCAGGCTCACGCAACACCAAAGCGGTGTCCGCGCAGGCAGGGCGGGCACTTCGCCTCGTTCCGGTCCGCGGGACCGACGACAACAGGAGGAACCTTCGTGACAAGTCCTGGCACGCTGGGTTGGTTGGTGTCGAACTTCGCCCGCGACGTCCCCCGCGTGACGCACGCCGTGCTGGTCTCTGCCGACGGTCTGCTGATGGCCGCAAGCGAGCACCTGCCACTCGACCGAGCCGAACAGCTCGCGGCGGTCACGTCAGGGTTGGCGAGTCTCTCGGCCGGCGTGTCGACCCTGTTCGAGGGCGGTGGTGTCTTGCAGTCGGTCGTCGAGATGCAGTACGGGTATCTGTTGTTGATGAGTGTCGGGGATGGCTCGCAGCTGGCGGCCCTTACCACAGCGGAGTGTGACATCGGACAGGTCGGTTACGAGATGGCGGTCCTGGTCGAACGCGTCGGGTCCGAGGTCGAGGCCATGCCCCGTTCGGCAGCGCGGTCATGATCACGGCAGCGCTACCTCCGTCCGGTACTCGTGGGCCGAATCCCTTACCTGCGCGTGTCACCTCGGCCAAGATCGTCATCGCCGGCGGGTTCGGCGTCGGGAAGACCACACTGGTTGGATCGGTGTCCGAGATCGTTCCCTTGCGGACCGAGGCGATGGTCACCGACACGAGTACCGGGATCGACAGCGTCATCGCAACCCCGCATAAGATCACCACCACAGTCGCGATGGATTTCGGGCGCCTCACGCTGGCAGAGGATTTGATCCTCTACTTGTTCGGAACACCGGGCCAGCACCGGTTCTGGTTCGTGTGGGACGATCTCGTGCGCGGAGCGATCGGTGCGATAGTTCTGATCGACACCCGCCGACTCGACGACAGTTTCGCCGCTGTCGACTATTTCGAATCTCGTGGACTTCCTTTTCTCGTGGCGGTCAACGAGTTCGACGAGGCCCCGCGATACGCCCTGGATGACATCCGGGCGGCGTTGGCGGTCACGGCCGCCGTGCCGATCATCTACGTAGACGCACGAAGCCGCGCTTCGGTCCGGACCGCCCTTCTGTCGATTTCGGCATATGCCCTGCAGGCGTTGACCAATCCCGTGTCCTAGTGACCACCCGTTCGGTCAGGTCGGCTGTTTCTCCAGGTCGGCGAGATACTCGTCCAACTCGGGAGACACGACGGTGCCCGCGCGGTCCTGGAGATGTGTCCGGAGACTTCGTGCCAACCGGCTCACTGCCGGTCCGGCATCGAGCAAGGGCCGGATCAGCCCGAGTCGCGCGCATTGCTCGGCGAGCGGCAGCAGTTCCGACCGCGCCGCGTCCACTTGTCCCGCGGCGGCCAAGGTTTCCACCTGTAGCAGGGCGGCGTTGAGGAATGCCCTTGGGCGGGCTCGTCGGTCGATCGACTCGACGAGGGCGTGCGCCCTGTCGTATACGGGGCCCAGGTCCAGCACGTCGGCGTGTGGGGTCAGTGCCCCCCGGATCGCCGAGTCCTCCGCCATTTCCGAGGTGAGGGTTGCGATGCCGTTGGCCCGGCTGCGGTGGTGTCGCCTCTCGCGGTCGAGGGCCGGGGTGCGGGACGCAGACTTTCCGATCCCGGCTCGGACGCGTTCGTTGTCGATCCGCTCGGCCAGTCGGGGCAGGCGCAGTTGTTGTGCCAATCGGGCGCCCTCGTCGAGACGCGACTTCGCCGCGTCGTTTTGTCCGAGCAGGTACTTCAGTCGTGCTCCCGTGCCATAGGTGGCGAGCATGAAGTCGACGGTGCCGCCCTCGGCACCCAAGGTGTGACTGCGGTCGAGGAGCTCGTCGGCGGCGGCGAGGTGTCCCTGGTCGTACAGTAGGTCGCCTAGTAGGGCTGCGGTCAGCCGGGTGCCGTAGCCGAGACCCTCGTCGGCTGCCAGATCCACGGCGTGCCGGAAACTCGCCTCCGCGGCCGGCAGATCGAGTTGTTCTCGTGCGGCGATGCCGGCCATGCAGTATCCGTAGATGACGCTGAACGGACCGTTGGAGCGCCGATGGTAGGGCACCGCCCATGTCTGCCATCGCCGAGCTTCGTCGAAGTCGAAACGGTAGATCGCACGGAACGAGGCGACGTCGGCGGCTCCGCACAACACCCAGGGTCGCAATGTGCTCGCGCGCGCCATGCATCCCTCGACGGCCTCGTCGAGCCCGTTGACCTCGTCGTCGAAGACGGTGACGGTGGCCCGGATGAACGCGGCCTCGACGCGCATATCCGCAGCCGCGCTGTCGTCGCCTCCGCTGGTCAGTGCGGCCTCCGCTGCGGAGAGAAATTGCTCGGCGTCGCGGGGGTGATGCAGCAGCGCGTGCGCCCACGCGAGTGCGATCTGCAGCCGCGGGCGGTCGGTGGTGCCCTTGGTCGGCAGTTTCGCCGCGAGACCGAGCAGTGTTCCCATCTGCGACCGCTCCAGTAGGTCCATCGCCGCATCCTCGACGAGTCCGACGGCGTCGTGCTCGTCACCGGCGAGGAGGTAGTGGTCGACCGCCTGGCTGAGAAGCTCCCGGCCCGCGAACCACCGGCCTGCTTTCCGATGGAGTTCGACCACACGATCGGGGTCGTCACGCTCGAGGCGGCGTTGCAGGAACTCGGCGAACAGGTGGTGATAACGGAACCATTCTCCCTCGTCGTCGAGTCGGCGCAGGAACAGATCACGTGCCTCGACGTCCTCGAGGGCGGCTTGTCCGTCCTGGTCGCCGGTGAGTGCTCGCGCCAGTCCGCCGCAGGTCTTCTCGGTGATCGAGGTGGCAAGCACGAAGTCGAGGGTGCGCCGATCGAGACTGCCGAGCACGTTCTCGGCGAGGTACTCGCCGATGGCCCGGTTCCCTCCGGACAGGTGGTCGATCAGCTCGCGGGGGTGCGGGTGATCGCGCAGTGCCAGCGAGACCAGTTGCAGTGCCGCCGCCCACCCATCGGTCGACTGTTCGAGTTCGACGATATCGGGTTCATCCAGATCAAGACCGGTCCGGTCGACAAGTAGCTGTGTCGACTCTCGAACATCGAACCGCAGTGCTGCCGAATCTATTTCGACGAGTTCGTTGTGCACACTCATCCTGCTGAGCGGAAGACCGAGCCGGGTGCGGCTGGTGACGATCAGGTGCAGGTGGTGGCAACCGTGTTCGAGTAGGAACGCCAGTGCCGCCCGTGTGTCGTCGTTGCTCACGCGGTGCCAGTCGTCGACGACGAGGGCCACGTGTTGATCGGCCGAGTGCAGCTTGTCGATCAAGGAGGTGAGCACGTACCGCTCACGACCGGCACCGTGGAGTTCGAGTTCGCGCACGAGTTCGCGACCGAAGGCTGGTTGCGCGACGGCGATGGACTCGATCAGGTGAGTGAGGAACCAGATGAGCGTGTTGTCGTCATTGTCGATCGTCAGCCAGGCGGTCGCCACACCCTCACTCCGCAGTGCCTCCAGGCGTTGGGCGGCCAGTGTGCTCTTGCCGAATCCCGCGGGCGCGTGAATGAGCACCAGGCGTGGACGACCGCTGCGGCGCAGTCGCTCGAGCAGGTGCGTACGCGCCACCGCTGCCCCCGGTGTGACCGGCGGGCGGTATTTGGTGGAAGCGCTCGGTGGCGGGGGGAGATCTCGACGCGTCCCGTTGCTGCGTCGGTATCGAAGATAGTCCGACACACCGACCTTGATCTCGTCCGTGGGTCGGAAGGGACGGTCGTCGTCACCGACGAGCGGAAGCGGGATGTCCGCCATGGCGAGGCCGATGTGTTCGCCCGCCTCGCGCAGCGCGGCACCCAGGTCCACAGCAGTGCTGGGGCGTTCGGCTGGGTCCCGGGCCATGGCCGACTCGATCACCTCGCACACGGCCTTCGGAACTCCCTCGTCGCGAAGATCGGGCAACGGCTCCGAGCCGATGCGCAGGAGTTGGGCGAAGACCTGTTCCCCGCGGCGACGGGCATAGGCCGGCCGGCCGGCGAGTGCGGTGAACAGTGTCGCCCCGAGTCCGTAGACGTCGGTGGCGGTGGACGCGTCGGCGCCGCTGAGCAGTTCCGGCGCGGTATAGGCGGGGGATCCGGCGACCAGGCCCCGGGTGGTCTCCTCACCTCCGGTGATGCGGGCGATGCCGAAGTCGGTCAATTGCGGCTCGGCGTATTCGGTCAGCAGGATGTTGGCCGGTTTGATGTCGCGATGCAGCACTCCCCCGCGGTGTGCGGTTTCGAGGGCGCCGGCGAGTTTGACGCCGACGGCCAGTGTCTCGGCGGTCGTCAAGGCGCCGTGGTGGGTGATCCAGGAGTCGAGGGAGTCGCGGCGGTGGAACGGCATCACGATGTAGGGCCGTCCGGTGTAGGTGATTCCGGCTTGCAGGACGTGGACGATGTTCGGGTGCCCGGACAGTCTCCCCATGGCCTGCTGCTCGCGCAGAAAACGTGCGCGATCCATGTGGTCCGGATCGGGGCTGAGCACTTTGACGGCAACCAACCGGTCGAGCGCAGGTTGCTTGCATCGATACACGATGCCGAACCCGCCGCGGCCGGCGATGCTGGCGTTCTCGAAGCCTTCGGCCGCCAGCTCCGCGACGATGTCCGCGTCGACCTGGCGTTGGGTGTTGTCGGTGGGGTCGTCCGGCATGGCTGGCCCTCAGCGCGCCGTGACCGGTTCGTCGATGCGCCGCGCCCCGGCTGACCAGCTCCTGCCCATGGGGTCTCCTCGCGATGCGACTACCCCATTCTAGATACCGCCGACCTCGCTGGCGCCGAAAAACGCCTGGTGATGCCGAGAGAGGGCGACGCGGCAGTATGCGCACCCGAGGACAACCGCGGCGGTTCCGGCGACGCCGTAGGCACAGTCCGGAGAAAGAAGACCGTCGTGCGACAACGACGCGGACACATCCGACCTGCACAGAAGGCTGAGCTGGAGCAGTGTGGTTCCGCTGAGCACCAGGTATGGCCCCAGAATCCGTCGCGGGGGGATTCGGGCGGACACTACTACGAAGGTGAGCAAGCTGAACACCACCAGACCGAGGCTGATCAGTCGGCCGGTCGTGACCGTGCCGAGCAGTCCCGCTGCTGCCGCGGCGGATGCGAAGGTCGTGCAGATCACCTGGGCCGGTGACCAGGTTGGCGGAATCAGTCGATCCGGAACGTCGTGTGCTTCCACTGTCTGGTCCTTTCCGGCGCGGTCGAGGTCGTAAGTCTGGTCACGCTACGAAGGTGGTCCGGTGATCGGCACGCCCGAGTGGCTTTGCCGGCTTTTCCGGTGCGATTGGGCGCAGTTGTCCTGGATAGCCGAATCCGGGCCCGGGATTCCGGAGCGACGGCACAGAGTGTGTGGCATGCAACACTCTTCGGTAGTTCTGATGAGCGGCAGCGGTTCGCAGCGGCGGGCGCCCTCGGAGTACCGCCGCATGGCGGTGCTCGGCGGTTATGGTGGACGGGATTTCGTCGAAAGCCTCGCCGATCGGTGCGGGAGCGGGTTGACGGTCGACGTTTTGGTGTCGAACCTCGCCGAGTCCGACCTGCGGTGCCACGGCGTGCCGCGCGCGGATGTTCGCACCCTCGTCGTTCCGGATGTGATGTCGATCAGTCGGGGTGATCTGATCGCCCGGTATGACGCCGTGGTGTATGCGTTCGAGTCGTTCCGTGAGCGTGTGTTGCCGATTTCCGGCGCCGAGTTGCCCGGCAGTGTGTGGGCCGGTGATATCGCCGATGATGCTGCGCAGCTGATGGTGTGGGAGCAGGCCGTGGTGGTCGGCTCGGGTGAGCGGGCGTGCGCCGCAGTCCGAGGTCTTGCCCGGGCAGCGGAGCGCGGCGCTGCCCGCGACATCCTCGTACTCGGCGGCGCCTCGCGTAACCAGCGGACCGTGGTCGACGACCTACCTACTCGTTTGGACGGAGTCTCGATCACCGTACGCAGCTACGACCAGTTGGTGGGTATCCGAGGACGCGCCTGCGTGGAGGCGGTACTTGCCGGCGCCCTCGACGGGGCCACACAATGTCGTCCGGCTCAGCTGGTGGTCAACGCGACCGGCGAGCTTCCAGCGGTGCTGGCGGGGCTGCGAGTGAACTCCTCCGGACTCATCGCGAACGAAGCGGGATGTGTCTCGGCGACCTCGCACGAATTCGTTCTCGGACCGTTGCAGCATCCGGGGGTTTCAGGCGGTGCAGACGCGGTGCCCCCGAGGATGCTGGCACGCAGGGTCGCCGAGCGACTCGGCGACTGCCGCGGACCCTGGTCCGCGGTCGACCCGTTCGAGTGGCTCGAGTTCCGGCATGGTGCAGGGAAGATCGCTGCACCCACGCGACGACATTCGGCACTCGCGAGCTGAACTGGCCAGTTTGCGACGCCAGCACATCCGATTTACGCAGAACCCTCGGCATGTGCCGGTCACCGGCACATTCGGTTGGACCTGCATGTGAGCTGCCACACATACTCGGAATGCGACGGCACCCCATGCGGTCGTGACAGTGAAAGGAAATGTTGTGGCGCCTCTCCAAACGGTTCAGAAGATCGGTCCCGTGCTGGATTTGTTCACCGTGTCCCGTCCCGAATGGGGTGCGTCCGAAGTCGCCGAGGCCATCAACGTGCCACGCTCGAGCGCACACGCACTGCTGTCCTCCCTGGTCGAGACCGGTCTGTTGCAGTGCCGTAACCGCGGTCGCTACCGCATCGGCTGGCGGGTGGTGGAGCTGAGTCAGACCCTCAAGGGCACCGTCGACGTCCGCTCCTGCGCCTCCCCGATTCTGCAGGATCTGGCGCACAAGTACGGCGAGACCACCCACCTGGCTGTCATGGAGCGGTATCGGGTGCTCTACGTCGACAAGGTGCTCGGCAACCATGTCATCAACGTCGCGGGGGCCCGGGTCGGTGCCCACCTCGAACCGCACTGCAGCGCAGTCGGCAAAGTTCTTCTTGCTCAGTGCGACCCCGGTGAAGTCGAACGCAACATCACCAACAAGCCACTGCGGCGACTTACCCCGTCGACGATCATCAACCCGGCCTCCCTGGCACAGGAGTTGCGGTCGGTGCTGCGGTCCGGGTGCGCCTTCGACGCCGGCGAGGCGGTCCAGGAAGTTCACTGTGTCGCGGCCCCCGTCCGGGACGAGATGGGTCTGGTGGTCGCGGCGGTGAGCATGAGCGTGCCGGCCAGCCGGTTCGTGCCGGCTCAGGCCGAGTTCAAGAGTGCGGTTATCGCTGCCGGCGCCGAGATCTCCCGGGCGATCGCGAACTCCACGGACCCCGTGGTGCGCACCGAGCGCGACGATCCGACGGTCGCGGCGGCGAGCTGACCTACCTCAGCCCGACCGCATCGACAGGTACCGCGACAAACTCAGGGCGGCGGTCCGCACGGCGGCGGCCGAATGGTCGAGATTGATGCGAGTGTGCCACCCGGACACCGAGATTCCGGCGACGACCTGACCACTGAGCCCGAAGACCGGGCTCGCCACACACGCGACCCCGGCCCGCGACTCCTCCAGGTCATACGCCACTCCGCGCTCGCGGATTCGGGCCAGTTCGGCGGTGAACAGCCCTGGGGTGATGATGGTCCGTTCACTGAGCCGGGGCAGGCCCGTGGCAAGGATGTGCTCGACAACGGTCTGGTCGGAGAAGGCGAGGATGGCCTTGCCGATGCCGGTGCCGTGTGCGGGCCACCGGCCACCCATCCGGGTCGGCAGCGGCGGGGAGTTCGGGCTGTGCAGCACCTCGAGGTACACCACGCAGTCATCGTCGAGGACCGCGAAGTGGACGGAGTGGCCCGTCGCCTCCTGCAGGTCGGCCATGAACGGGCGGGCCGCCTCGCGGAGGTCGCGTTGGCGGGGCACGTGCTGACCGAGTTCGAACAGTTTGAGCCCGAGCCGGTAACGGGTGCCGTCCCGCTCGAGCAGTTTCACCGCATGCAGCGCCTTGAGCATTCGCTGCACGCTGGACTTGGGCAGGCCGCAGCGGCGGGCGATCTCGGAGACCCCGAGGGCGGTGTCGGCGGCGCCGAGGGTATCGAGCACGGCGACAGCACGGACGATGGAGCCGGCGTCGCCGGCGGCGGTCTTCCCGGAGGGTTTGTGCCGTTCATCGGCACAATCGTCTTGCATAACGGCCCATAGTGCCCGAGGGTGGGAGTTCAGTGCAACAGGTCCACATCCCCAGCGGAGCTGCGACAGCGACGCGGGGCGCTTCCGAGGAAAGCCCGAGGTCTTCATGTCTTCCGACCAGGTACAAGGCGCCGCGCAGCGGCTGCTGGAGGCATACCGCAGCGGTACGCCGATCGATCCGCTGACTCCAGAGTTCGCGCCGGCGGAATTGTCGACCGCCTATCGCATCGCGCAGGCGCAGGTCGAGCAGTGGGAGAAGGACGGGGACTCCGTCAAGGGGCACAAGGTCGGGCTCGCGTCCGCCGCGATCCAACGGCAGATGGGGGTGGACCAGCCAGACTTCGGCCACCTGACGGCGAGCATGTTCCACCTCGAGCACCAGCCGATTCCGGCCGCGACCTACATACAGCCGCGGATCGAGCCGGAGACCGCGTTCGTCCTCGGCCGCCCACTCACCGGGCCGGGAGTCACCATCGCGGATGCCGTCCGTGCCGTGGAGTTCGTCCTTCCCGCCCTCGAGATCGTCGACTCCCGGATCCGGGACTGGAAGATCGGCATCTTCGACACCATCGCCGACAACGCCTCCTCCGGTGGGGTCGTCCTCGGGAGTCGTCCGGTGCTGCTGCGGGACGTCGATCTGCGCCTGACCGGCTGCACACTGCACATCAACGGTGAGCTGGTGGCGACCGGCGCCGGCGGCGCGGTGCTCGGCTCCCCGCTGAATTCGCTGGTGTGGCTGGCCAACACCGTCGGCCCGCTCGGGGTGACCCTCGAACCCGGCCACGTGGTGCTGCCGGGGTCGATGACCAAGGCCTTCCCCATTTCGCCGGGCGATTCCATCGTGGCCAACATGAGCGGACTCGGCAGTGTGTCCGCCATCCTCGGAGAGCGAGCAGAACAGTGACCAGCAACCAGCAGACCAGCGAACAGCGCTGGAGCGCCGGCCGCATCGCCGACATCCTCCTCGACGCCGAGGCCACCACCACCTCACGGACCTCGCTGTCCGCCGAGTGGCCCGGCCTCACATTGCCCGTGGCCTACGAGGCGCAGGACATCGCCCTCGCCGCCCGCAAGGCCCGCGGCGAGATCGTCACCGGCATCAAGCTGGGGCTGACCTCCCGGGCGAAGCAGCGGCAGATGGGAGTCGACGCTCCCTCCGTGGCCTGGCTGACCGATGTCATGGCGTTACCCGCCGGTGACCCGGTCCCCCGCAACCGTCTGATCCACCCGCGTGCGGAGCCGGAAATCGCGTTCGTAATGGGCCGTCGGCTGGCCGGGCCCGGAGTCACCGCAGCCCAGGCGTTGGCGGCGGTCGATCATGTATTCGGGGCGATCGAGATCATCGACAGCCGCTACGCCGGGTTCAAGTTCACCCTCGAAGACGCTGTTGCAGATAACAACTCGTCCGGCGTGTACGTTACCGGACCGGTGCTGCGGCGACCTGAGGATCTCGACCTCGCCCTCGAGGCGTGCTTGCTCGAGATCGACGGACAGATCGTCGACACCGCGACCGGCGCCGCGGTGCAGGGTCACCCGGCCGAAGCACTCGCGTTCGCAGCCAACACGCTGGCCGAGCGGGGGCACGCCATCGAAGCCGGATGGGTCGTGCTGACCGGCGGAATGACGGACGCCGTCGCGGTCGAACCGGGTGCTCGCGTCGCTGCCCACTTCACCTCGCTCGGCTCCATCACCATTTCGGGAGGATAACCGCATGCCGTTCATCGACGTGACCATCGGACTGGGCCGTTCCCCGGAGCAGATCCGGTCACTGATCCACGAATTGACCGAGGCCGCGCACCGGGCGATCGAAGCGCCGAAGGAGAACATTCGGGTCGTGGTCCGCGAAGTCCCGGAGACGCACTGGGCCGCCGGTGATGTGACCATCGCCGAACGGCGCGCGGCACGCTGATCGGAGTGGCTGGACAATGCTGATCGACGGACGGGCGTCGATCAGCATTGCCGACACTGCGTTGTCCGCGGCGGCCGGGAACCGTAGACCAGTAGAGACACCACCGTCTTTCCTCTGGGAGCCCCCGTGACCACAATTCATGCCGTCGACGCTGACACCGACCTCGACATCTTCGATCCTCCGCGCATCGCCGACCGGCTTTACCACGACCTGCTCTCCCCACCCGAAGTCCAGCAGGTTCGGCGGCGGGTACGACGGATCGCCGCGGACACCATCGCCCCGATCGCGAGCCGCATCGCCCGCGGCGACGAACGAATCGACGGCTTCCCCCGCGACGCCTTCGACTCGCTCGCCTCGGCCGGAGTGTTCCGGATCCCATTCGACGGCGACGTCGGCGGCGACGACCTCACCCACCGCGCCACCGCGACCGCCGTCGCGGTCGAGGAACTCGCGTACTACTCCAACAGCGTCGCCGCGATCTTCGACGTGCACTGCATCCTCGCCGGCAACGCCGTCAATCAGGGCACCGGCGCGCAGCGGCAACGTTGGCTCGCCCCAGTGGTCGCCGGTGAGATCGTAGGATCGTTCGCCACCAGTGAGCCCGGTGCCTCGAGCGACCTGTCCCCGGCCGCCGTCACCACCGAGGCCACCCCGACGGCCACCGGCTGGGTGCTGCACGGCCGCAAGCGGTGGATCACCAACTCCGCGGTCGCCTCGTTCGTGGTGGTACTCGCCCGCACCGGCAATCGGCTCAGCACCTTCATCGTGCCCACCGATACTCCGGGCGTCACCATCGGCACCCCGGACCGCAAGCTCGGCAACAAGGGACAAATCACCGCGGACGTCATCCTCGACCAGGTGCACCTCGACGCCGACTCGCTGCTCGGCGAAGAGGGCGGCGGACTCAAGATCGCGTTGCAGACCCTCACCTACGGCCGGATCGGTATCGCCGCG
The DNA here is from genome assembly GCF_014256275.1 of Rhodococcus sp. 4CII. Taxonomy (NCBI): domain Bacteria; kingdom Bacillati; phylum Actinomycetota; class Actinomycetes; order Mycobacteriales; family Nocardiaceae; genus Rhodococcus; species Rhodococcus sp. 4CII. Next base: position 25,416 of record NZ_JACCFE010000005.1, on the reverse strand, counting down.
GCCGGGGTCGGAATGGCCCAGGCGGCATTCGACCACACCGCTCAGCACCTCGCTCGGCGACACGCATTCGGCGGACCACTGGCGAGCAAACAGCACTGGCAGTTCCTGATGGCGGACCGGGCGACGGCGATCGAATCCGCTCGCGACTTGTACCTCAAGGCGGCGCTGCGGCTCGACTCCGGGATTGCCTTTCCCGAACCGGAGGCCGCGATGGCCAAACTGCGCGGGACCGAGATCTCCGTCGACATGGCCCGCGATGCCGTGCAGGCCTTCGGCGGGCTCGGATTCACCCAGTCCCTCGGCGCGGACGACACCGACGGGCCGGTAGAGGCGTTCTACCGTGACAGCAAGATCGGCGAGATCTACGAGGGCGCGAACGAGGTCCAGAAGTGGGTGCTCGCCCGTCAGATCTTCGGACGCGAGATCACCGGCTGACCACGATCCGACGGTGCCGACCGGCGTGTCGGCACCGTCGAGGCCGCACCGAAACATGCCTGGGCGAGGCCGACAATCGGTGCCGAGTGAACCCGACGCCCCTCCACCGCGAACGAGGGTGCTGGTGTAATCACCATGGCGTCGGCCAGGTGATGTCACATCTCGGCGTAGCCGGTACCCGCTCGCCTGCTTGATCACCTCACGGTGTGCGAGCGAGCTTTCAACTGCGGAGGTGGGAGGTCAGAAAGGCCGCGGTGATGCCGAGGTGGTCCGCCTGGTCGAACTCAGGGCCCTCGTGCCCGGCACCGCCAAGAACGAGAAGGGTCGAGCGTGCACCGGTACTGACGAGCGCATCATGCAGCGCGTGACCCTGTGCGGACAGCGTGATCCGGTCGCGGTCTCCGTGCGCGATCAGGAAGGGCGGCGCAAGCGCCGTTACCCGGCTGAGCGGGCTGGCGTTCCAGGATGCGTCCGAAGGTGACGAGACCTCAGCTTCCCCCAGCAGGGCGCTCTCGAATGGGGGTGGCAGAAGGTGACTTTCGATCCAACTTCGTCCGGCGTTGGCGGCGAGATCGGACGGGCCGAACCAGTGTACGACAGCGTCGACTCGGCTGGACTGATCCAGGTCGTCGCCGACAACTCCTTCAAGTTCCACGTCTTCGTGGGTCAGACCGACCATGGTGGCCAGATAGGCACCCGCTGACGCTCCCCATGCCCCGATTCGGTCGGTGGACAGCCCCAGCTGTGTTCCGTGCGCACGTAACCACCGCACGACCGCCTTGACGTCGTGAATGGGATTCGGGTACGAGCCGTGGGGCGCAAGCCGATAGTTCGCGGAGACGACGGCGATACCGTACGAAGCCAGCCGGGACAGACGCTCGTCGGCACCGTCCTTTTTGTCACCGAACTGCCACCCTCCGCCGTGGAGGTAGATCACCGCCGGCGGATTGTCGATCTCGGGGCGGTACACATCGACGGCGATCTCGAAACCGTCCACTTCGGCGACTCGCAGATTGGATCGCACTCGAACATCGTTCATGAAGGCCCTTCCACGGGTCAGGTCGACAACTCGCACACCTCGAGTCCCTCACGCGCAACGCGATCGAATACTCGATGTCTGCCTGCTGGGTCTCTATTTCACGCCCGACGCCGCTCGCTCTCGCCGGGTCTCTCGTTTAGCCGACTCGACCGCCGCTCGAGAAGGGGTGCTGTTCGGCTATTCCGACCATGCACGCCCGCGCCCGAGTTTCAGTGGTTACCTCGAGGAGGACTTCGGTGAAGTACGCGCGCAGAACGCAATGCGCGGTATGCCACCGCGTTTACACGCACCAAGTTCTGTCCGTATAGGCAGATATGAGCGAGAGGCACACAATGAGTCGCAAGAGCGCCGCGATTATCGGCTCCGGCAACATCGGTACAGACTTGATGTACAAGCTGCTGCGGTCGCAGACGATCGAACCTCGATACATGATCGGTATCGACCCGGACAGCGAGGGATTGGCCCGGGCCCGCCAGGAAGGTCTCGAAGCCTCCGCCGGCGGGATCGACTGGCTGCTCGCGCAGCCGGAACTGCCGGACTTCGTGTTCGAGGCGACGTCGGCGAAGATCCACGCCGCCGCGGCACCGCGCTACGCCGAGGCCGGGATTACCGCGATCGACCTCACTCCGGCCTCGGTCGGCCCGTACGTGGTCCCCGCGGTCAACCTCGACGCGCACCTGAGCGCCCCCAACGTGAACATGGTCAGCTGCGCCGGCCAGGCCACCATCCCGATCCTCTACGCCATCAACGAGGTTGCCGACGCCTCCTACGGCGAGATCGTCGCCGCCATCGCCTCGCACAGCGCCGGCCCCGGTACCCGGCAGAACCTCAGCGAATTCAGTGAGAAGACCGGCCGCGCCCTCGCCCAGGTCGCCGGCGCCGACCACGCCAAGGCCATCTCGGTGATCAACCCGGCCGAACCGCCGATGAACATGCGCGACACCGTCTACGCCAAGGTCCGCAACCCCGACCCGGCCGCCATCGAACGGGCCGTCATCGACATGGTCGCCAAGGTCCAGCAGTACGTCCCCGGCTACTCGCTGCGCCTGGTCGACGTCGACGGCGACCTGGTCACCGTCATGCTCGAGGTCGTCGGCGCCGGCGACTACCTGCCCACCTACGCCGGCAACCTCGACATCATCACCGCCGCCGCCGTCCAGGTCGCCGACGTCATGGCCCAGCAGAACCTCGTCCAGGGAGCAGCACAGTGAGTAAGAAAGTCACGATCGTCGACACCACCCTGCGCGACGGCATGTCCTCCGTTTCGCACCAGTTCACCCCGCAGAACGTCGCCGACATCGCCCGCGGGCTCGATAAGGCCGGAGTGCCGACCATCGAGGTCGCGCACGGCATCGGCCTCGGCGCCTCGTCCATCCAGTACGGGTTCGCCGCCGCCACCGACCCGGACTACGTCCGCGCCGCCGTCGACGCCGTCGAGAACGCCGACATCGCCGCCCTCTACGTGCCCGGCATCGCGACGCTCGCCGAACTGCAGAAGGCCATCGACGCCGGCATCAAGACCGTCCGCATCGCGGTGCACTGCACCGAGGCCGACTGCGGGCAGCAACCCGTCGAATGGGCGAAGGAGCAGGGGCTGACGGTGATGACGTTCCTGATGATGAGCCACAAGCTCGAGCCCGAGCCGCTGGCCGAGCAGGCCGCCAAACTCGACTCCTACGGCGCCGACGTCGTCTACGTCGTCGACTCCGCCGGTGCCATGGTTCCCCAGCACGCCGGGGACCGGGTCGCTGCCCTGCGGCAGTCGATCACGGCGGACATCGGGTTCCACGCCCACAACAACCTCGGCGTCGGGATCGCCAATGCGCTCACCGCCGCCGAGAACGGGGCGACCTTCATCGACGGGTCCCTGCGCGGGCTCGGTGCCAGCGCCGGTAACGCGCAGACCGAGGTCCTCGCCGCAGCCTTCGAGCGGGCGGGCTGGGACACCGGCGTCGACCTGTTCCCCCTCATCGACACCGCCGAACACGTCGTGGCGCCACTGATGAAGGAACCGCAGATCGTCGACGAGACCGCCCTGATCCTCGGCTACGCCGGTGTGTATTCCACGTTCTTCCACCCCACCAAGCGGGCTGCGAAGAAGTTCGGTGTGCCGGCCCGCGACATCCTCATGGAACTGGGCCGCCGCGGGGTCATCGGTGGTCAGGAAGACATGATCATCGACGTCGCCTCCGAACTGGCCGGCCGCACCTACGAGACCCCGGCACTGGCCGGTTCGTGACATGGCCCATGGCAAACACGGGTCGTAGGCTCGTAGGTCACAGGCGCCGGAATATGACACCGCGCATTGCTGCGCCCACGGCAGGTCGAGAAATCAACGCCGTCCCGACCTGATCCCACAGGAGAAGACATGACTGCAGTACCTGAAACAAGCGACGTCAAACACCTTATCGGTGGTGACTGGCGTCCCGCCTCGGACGGTGCGACGTTCGAAACCCGCGACCCGCACGACGACTCGCTTCTCGGCAACGTTGCCCGAGGTACCGCCGCCGACGGCGCCGACGCCATTACCGCGGCGCGCTCGGCGTTCGACGAAGGTCCCTGGCCGCGGATGTCGCCGAAGGAACGGGCGAAGATCCTGCACGCCGTCGCCGACAAGGTCGACGAGCACCGGGAGGAACTGTCCCTGCTCGAGACCCGGGACGGTGGCAAGGGGATCAACCAGGCACAGCACGCCGAGATCCCCCGAGTCGCGCACAACCTTCGGTTCTTCGCCGACTACGTGGCGATGGCCGCCAACGAGGCGTACCCGGACGGCGACCTGCTGTCCTACACCCTGTATCCGCCGGCCGGTGTCGTCTCCGCGATCAGTCCGTGGAATGCACCATTGATGCTCGCGACGTGGAAGATTGCACCCGCGTTGGCGTTCGGCAACACCACGGTCCTCAAACCCGCACCCCAGACACCGCTGACCGCCAACCGGTTCGCGCAACTCGCCCTCGAAGCCGGCCTGCCCGAGGGCGTGCTCAACGTGGTTCACGGCTTCGGCGGCGAGGCCGTCGCAGGCCCGCTCACCTCGGATCCACGTGTCGATCGGATCACCTTCACCGGTTCGAGCGCCACCGGGGTGAGGATTCTGCAGGCGGCCGCACCCAACCACACACCGGTGTCCGCGGAAATGGGCGGTAAGTCCGCGAACATTGTTTTTGCCGACGCCGACCTCGACGTGGCTGTGCCGATGTCGATTCGGGCGATCTTCGGCGGAAACGGGCAGGTGTGCCTGTCCGGGTCGCGTCTGCTGGTACAGAATTCGATCATGGGCGAGTTCCTCGACCGGTTCACCGACGAGGCGAAGAAACTCACCGTGGGCGACCCGAAGGACCCGGCGAACTTTGTCGGCCCCCTCATCGAGCAGAAGCACCTCGAAAAAGTCCACAGCTACGTCGAGCTGGCCGAGTCCGAAGGTGGAAAGATCCTCACCGGCGGTTCGCGTCTCACCGACGACGCTCGGGCCAAGGGCTTCTACTACCCCCCGACGGTGATCGCAGGCCTGACCAACGACTCGCGCACCGCGCGCGAGGAGATCTTCGGTCCGGTCGAGACTGTCCTCGGCTTCGACACCGAGGACGAGGCCCTGCGTATCGCCAACGACTCGCCGTACGGTCTGGCGGGAATTCTGTTCACCGACAACCTCAACCGTGCCCACCGCATGGCAGCACGGTGGAAGGCCGGCACGGTGTGGATCAACACGTTCTTCGAACGCGACCTTCGGTTGCCGTTCGGCGGTGAAGGCAGCAGTGGCCTCGGCCGTGAGGGCGGGCAGTACTCCCGCGAATTCTTCACCGAGCCGCGGGCGGTCACCATCCGTCTGCGGAGCTGATCACCTGTCGTCCATGCGGCCGGAGCGGAATCCTCCGCTCCGGCCGCTTGTCTGTTCCTCCGAGAAGAGCCCTGCCGTGACTACACCCGATCTTTGCGTCGTCGTCGGTGCGACCGGTGCGATGGGCACCGAGATCACGCTGCGACTGGCCCGCCGCGGGCTGCGCGTCCTCGCCGTCGCCCGCAGCACCGAGGACCTCGAGAAACTCGCTGCGGCGGAGGACTTGATCAACCCGTGCGTGGCCGACATCGCCGACGACAGTGCGATCGAAACGATCTCTGCTCGGCTGGATTCGCCTGTACGGATGGCACTGTTCGCCGCCGGCCTGCCGGTGCGGGGATCCGCCGACACCATCCCACCCGGCGACCTCGCCGTGGCTGTGAACATCAAGGTGGGCGGACTCGTGCGGCTGTTGCACGCCGTCCGGGACCAGTTCGTCGACGGCTCCCGCTTCGTCACCATCGCCGGTTCGCTCGGTCTCGAACCCGGCCCGCTCGACGCTGCTCCCGGCACGGCGAACGCCGCGGTCTTCAACCTCATGCGTCAGCTGAGTGCGTTGTACGGGCCCAGGGGCGTCACCACACATACGATCGCGCCCGGACCGGTGGACACGCCACGGCTCCGTGCCTTCATCGAAACCGAGGCCACGGAAACCGGACGGGATCCGGAACAGATCTGGGAGCGGTACCGCGCGAAGACCACCCTCGGCCGCCTGCCCACCCTGGAAGAGATCGGTTGGATCGTCGAGACGCTGCTCGCCCCCGAGGCCGCGGTGCTGCACGGGTCGGTGATCAATGTCGATGCCGGAACCCGGCGCGGAATCTCCTGATCAACTCTGTCCGAAAGGTACTGCAGCTCATGCCCGTTGCCCACTTCCACCTCGTCGAGGGCGCGTACACGCCTGAGCAGCACCGAGAACTGCTCACCGCCGCGAGTTGCTGCTATGCCGAGGTCCTGGACTCCCCGATCGAACGGGTCCGGGCTTTTGTGGTCCGTTACCACCCCGACGACGTCGCCGTCGCGGGGACCGTCGTCGGAGCGGGTGCACCGCCGGCGCCGTACTTCACGGCGATCGTGCTCGCCGGACGCCCCGCGCTACAACGTCAGGAACTCGCGGAGCGGTTCACGGATCTGATCGTCGACATCCTCGGCGCGCAGCGCTCTCTCGTGCGGGGTCAGGTCATCGAGGTCGACCCGGCGAACTGGGTGATCGCGGGTAACCCTGCCGCTACGCTCCGCGCCGGGGAGATCGCTGCGCGCGCCAGCGGGGCTCAGACTCCGAACTAGCCGATCTCCCACCCTGTGCGAGCGGGCGGGGAGACTGTCATCGGCGCCGCACACGCGGTGGTCGACTTCGATCACCTCGGCGGTGGTCGATCATCTCCGGCAGGTGTCCCCCACTTCGGCATGCCCGCTCATCATCCTGTCGGCCCTCGTCCGCGTCGGCGAAGGCCCGCGCGCGTCCGTGATCGGGGTGAGGCATCCCAGGGCGGGATTTCGCGCGTTGCCGTTCCCGAATCGGGTAGCCCCTCCGCGTGCATCGCCAGCGCATGGAAGCGCCCGGGTACGGCTGTGCTGTACCCGGGCACTCCGCATGGCTCAGGAGACTGACCGCTGCGGGCCGAATTACCAGGTCGGTCAATCTCCCGGCCCGCGCCATGGACCCATCTCGGGTGGCTAACGGACCGGCGTCTCCTCGTGTGAGACGGGCGCCAGGGCGGCCGGACGTGGACCGCGGCGGAGGACGCCGACTGCGAGCGCCAACACTCCCAGCACCAGCAGGACGAGGGGTGCGATCACGCTGATCAGATTGAGCTGAGTACTTGTTTTCTCCGCTGCCGCCGCTGCATCCGCGATCGACTGGTCGGTGAGCGCGGTGTCGATCGACATGACCGGCATGAGGGGAAGCAACCGGCCGTTGACGTCGATGTTGGCGATGATCTGCTGGCTGAGGTTCGCGTCGATCGGCGTGCCCAGGGTTTGGTCCGCGGCGAGGTTGATCCGGGTGACCGCGGTGTAGCTGAACGGGACGGGATCGGGAAGCTGCTCGAGTGCACCACCGAGGCTTTGCTGCACGTCCGGCGGCAGCAGCGGCGTAAGAGAGCTGACCAGCGCCTTGGGCAGTGCCGGCGGTAGCGTGCCCGCGATGGCGGGATCACTCAGCGCCCCCTTTGCCTCGACTGTGTAGTTGAGAACGTCACGCCCGGACACTGTGCCCGAGTCGACATACGTCATGGGGACTGTCGACTTCGTGGCTGAATCGTAGTAGCGGTAACTCGCCGACGGGTCGGGGTGCAGTGGCAGGGCGATGGTCATTCCGCTGTGTGGTTCCACGCCGTCTTGCGGTTGCCCGGTCGCCGCGTCCATCGTCTTTCGATCGACTGCGTAGGTGTGGTTGGACGGGACCGCCTGGCCGGCCGCCTCGAGAGTGACGTCGTCGTGCGCCACTGCGGTGTCGCCATCGGTGCTGGATACGTAGATGTGACGGTTGATGGTCACGGGAACACCTGAGGCAATGACGTTGGGGATGTCCCCGGCTTGTAGCGCTTGAGCATTGAGCAATGTGCCGGTGCCTTCGTACACCGGGTTGACGTCGAGGTCACCGGGCAGCTTCGAGAGTGAGGGCACCAGCACGAACCGTAGAAGGGCTGCTAGGGCGATGAACGCTACTCCCAGTGCCACAAGAATTTTCGAAGATCGTCTGACAAGCATCGACCGTTCCTTCGTGTACTCGTTCGGTAGATGAGGGGCGTGTTCAAGAAGGCGTTGGACGGACGCGGCAAACACGTGCGACCCCGTTCGATCGTGTTGCAGCTGCGGATCGCGTTCTGTCGGTACGCCGGGATACCTCACCCGTGGTGGTCACCGCGGAACACTGCCGAGGGTCATCCGATGCCGTCCAGGGTCGTTCGCATATTCCGATCAAATCGGCACAGCGCGACCGTCATTGCTGTGATGCCGGACACAACAATCCCATGTTTGTGATCGAGCGGACAGCGGCCAGGAGTTTCACACCTGATCGTTTTCACGGTGCGAACAACCGGGGCCCTTACCGATGCTGTTGTTCCGATATCCCGACTCAGGCACTTCCCGGCCCGGTTCGCACCGCACACTGAGCGGCCGGTAGCTAGGTAGTCCCGAGTTCGCCAGTGAAGGGAGTCCGTTCGTGGACAGTTTCGATACAGCGATCATCGAGTTCGCGTGCCAGTGGTTGCCGTACGGCACCCCGCCATCCGACGAGCTCATCACCCGGTTCGGAATGACGACTGGGAGGTACGAACAACAGCTCGCGCGGATCCTCGACGACTATCCATCCCAGTTGCCCGTCGAAGACAGACGACGGCTCTGGCTGCAGTTGGCCGAAAGCCGACAATACCAATAGCGGCACGGGCCCCGACCCCCCACGAACCCCTCATCCAATCCAGCTGAAAGAACAGGTTTTCCATGAATTCTCCTGAACCGATCGTCGTAGTCGACGGCGCGAGGACCCCGATCGGCAGCTTCGGTGGTGCGTTCAAGGACGTGCCCGCCCACGAACTGGGTGCCACCGCCGTCAAGGCCGCGCTGGACCGTGCCGGGGTACCGGGCGGCGACATCGACGAGGTGGTGATGGGCTGCATCGGTCAGGTCGGACCGGACGCCTACAACGCCCGCCGCGTCGCCCTCGCCGCCGGACTTCCCGAAAAGACCCCTGCGTACACCGTCAACCGGCTGTGCGGGTCCGGTCTGCAGGCGGTCTGGTCGGCGGCGCAGCAGATGCGCTGGGGTGGGGTGGACTTCGCCCTCGCCGGCGGCGACGAGAGCATGTCGCGGATGCCGTTCTACGACTTCTCCGCCCGCTCCGGCTACAAGCTCGGTGACCGCACACTCGTCGACGGCACGGTCGCGATCCTGACCGACCCGTTCGGTGGCGTGCACATGGGCCGCACCGCCGAGGCCGTCGCCCGCACGTACGACGTCAGCCGGCAGCAGCAGGACGAGTTCGCCGTCGAATCCCAGCGCCGCGCCGCCTCCGAGGCCGCCAAGGCCGCGTTCGCGCAGGAGATCACCCCGGTCGAGATCGGGGGCCGCCGCCCGAAGACGATCGACGTCGACGAGCACCCCAAGCCCGACACCACCCTCGAGACCCTGGCGAAGCTGCGGCCGGCGTTCGAGGAGGGCGGGTCGGTGACCGCGGGCAACGCGTCCGGTATCAACGACGGCGCTGCGGCCCTGGTGCTGGCCACACAGTCCGCCGCGCAGGAGAAGGGCTTGACCGGGCTGGTCACCCTCGAGGCCGTCGCGACCGCGGCGATGGACCCGGCCCTGATGGGATACGCCCCCGTGCTGGCGCTGGCGAACCTGTTCGAGCAGACCGGCACCACCCCCGGCGACATCGACGTGATCGAGCTGAACGAGGCGTTCGCGTCGCAGGCGGTCGCGGTGATCCGGGACGCGAAGCTCAGCCCGGAGAAGACCAACCCGTACGGCGGTGCCATCGCTCTGGGTCACCCGGTCGGGGCGACCGGCGCGATCCTGAGCCTGCGCCTCGCGAAGGACCTCGTGCGCCGCGACCTCGAACTCGGCATCGTCACCATGTGCATCGGCGGCGGCCAGGCCCTCGCCGCACTCTTCAAGCGCATCTAGAAACAGTGTGCAGGGCATACGCCCCCGAACTTCTGAGCGCGAGGATACCGGCCACGGACCGCAATCCGCGATGAGCGATGGGCGGAGAAACCTCGGTGAGGCGCAAGCGCGAGCGCCTCAGCCCCTTCCTCGCCCGCGTGGTGAACTCGGTGGACAACCGAAACCAGGCTCGGCTGTGCGCGCGGACTGCTGTTGCGAGTTGGGTGAGCTGTGCTATCGGGCCCGGCAGGCCAGAAAACGCAATCTAGCGCCGCGGACATCCGCGCTACGCAGAGTTGCCCAATCTCCGAACTATGACGGGGTGTTTTTCGTCGCTTGTTCGGCAATTCTGGATTGTGTAGCGGACAGCGGGTGATTCGGATCATGCTCGTGACATCGGACACAAGCTGATACCTAATCGGCAAGCACCCGAAGCGCCAGACAACGCCACTCCGCACTGGTCCCGGTCGCCGGTGGGGCACCCCACCTCACGACGCGGTCGGTCAGCGGACACTGCCGATCTCAGGCAGGCAACAAAGGAGACGACTTATGAGTGACCCTCGGTTCGAGATTTCCCATCTCGCCCGTGCCGAACTGCTGAGCCCCAAGCCGCAGGAGACGGTGGACTTCTTCACCAAGTTCCTCGGGATGTACATCACCCACACCGAGGGGCAGTCGGTCTACCTGCGCGCCTATGAAGACCCCTATCAGTGGAGCCTGAAGGTCACCGAATCCACCCAGGCCGGACTCGGCCACGCCGCGCTGCGCACCAGCTCCCCGGAGGCGCTCGAACGCCGGGCAGCCTCGCTCAAGGACGCCAACGTCGACGGAGCGTGGCGCGAGAGCGACTTCGGGTACGGCAAGACCTTCACCTACCAGTCCCCGGACGGGCACAACCTGGAACTGCTGTGGGAGGTCGAGAAGTACCAGGCCCCGCCGGAGCTGCAGTCCAAGATCCTTACCCGCCCGTCGAAGAAGCCGCTGCAGGGCATCCCGGTCAAGCGCATCGACCACCTGAACCTGCTTGCCAGCGATGTCAGCGCGGTGAAGAACTCATTCGAGCGCCACCTCGGGTTCCGGACCACCGAACGCGTCGTCGACGGTGACACCGAGATCGGTGCGTGGATGAGTTCGAACATCCTCGGCCATGAGGTGGCTTGTCTGCGGGACGCGCAGGGTGAACGCGGCAAGATGCACCACCTCGCGTTCTACTACGGCACCGGCCAGCACAACATCGACGCGGTGGAGATGTTCCGCGACTACGACATTCGCATCGAAGCCGGCCCCGACAAGCACGGCATCACCCAGGCCCAGTTCCTCTACGTCTTCGAACCTGGTGGCAACCGCATCGAGCTGTTCGGTGAGGTCGGGTACCTGCACCTCGATCCCGACGGTGAGACCAAGACCTGGCAGATGTCCGACATCGACACCGGGCTGGCGATCGGCGGCGCGAAGCTTCCGTGGGAGACCTACTTCACCTACGGCACCCCCAGCCCGCTCTCGCTCGACCAGCACATCGAGAAGTACGCGCACTTCGGCCCCGGCGGCCCCGGCCCCGACGCAGCGGCTGCCGAGCAGGTGGTCCCGGACGAGATCGACCAGTCTCGCGCCGTCGCCGGCGCGCCGGCGTCCTGATACGCACGTGGGTGTGACCGGGAAATCTGGTCACACCCACGTGATCCACCTCGGTGTGCCGATAAGCGGCACAACTTCTTTGTAGTCGCGAGGGCTGGATCACACACTGTTCGGCGGGGCTGTGCAGGTCGGGATCGTCGATCGACGCCACCGCACCTCACACCTGAACCCATCCACTTTCGCTCGGTTGTCGGTTCGCACGAGTGAACCAGCGCGAGTCCCCACTGCACGCGGGCCCGAAGCAGAAGGAGCACCATGACTTCCACCCAGAGCTTCATCGACGAGATCACGATCGAAGAGCTCGAGACCGACCCCTATCCGTTCTACGAGCGTCTGAGGAAAGAGGCCCCTGTGGCCTTCGTCCCTGCGCTGGGCATGTACATCGTGTCGACGAAGGAATTGTGCGCCGACATCGCCAAGGACGCCGAGAACTGGCCGGCCGTCATCTCTGCGGCCGGAGGCCGCACCTTCGGACCCGGCGCACTGCTCAACACGAACGGCGACGAACACCGCAAGCTGCGGGACATGGTCGAACCGCACCTGCAGCCCTCAGCGGTCGACAAGTACATCGATAATCTGGTGCGCCCCTTCGCACGTCAGCGACTCGCCGAGATCGAGAACGACGGAAACGCCGACATCGTGGCTGCGTACTGTGAGCCGGTCAGCGTTCGTGCTCTCGGCGATCTCCTCGGACTCGATGACGTCAGTACCGACAAGCTTCGCGAATGGTTCCACAAGCTGAGCGTGTCCTTCACCAACGCCGCGGTCGACGAGAACGGCGAATTCGCCAACCCGGACGGATTCATCCCCGGCGACGAGGCCAAGGCCGAGATCATCGCCCACGTCGATCCCAAGATCGACAAGTGGATCAAAGAACCCGATCACACCGCGATCTCCCACTGGCTGCACGACGGTATGCCCGAAGGTGAGACCCGCAGCCGCGATGTCATCTACCCCAACCTGTACGTCTTCCTCCTCGGAGCGATGCAGGAGCCGGGGCACGCGATGGCGACCACGCTGGCAGGACTGTTCACCAAGCCCGAACAGCTCGAACGGGTCGTCGACGACCCGGCGTTGATCCCCCGGGCGGTCTCGGAAGGCATGCGCTGGGTGGCGCCGATCTGGTCTGCCGTGGTCAAGCGCGCCGCGCACGAGGTCGAGGTCGGTGGCGTGACACTGCCGGAGGGGTCGATCGTGATGCTCTCCTATGGCTCGGCCAACCAGGACGAGAACGCCTACAACGCCCCGACTGAATTCGATATCGATCGGGCCCTGCTTCCGAACATGACATTCGGTGGCGGAAAGCACGCCTGCGCGGGTACCTATTTCGCCAACTCGGTTATCCGGATCGGCCTGGAGGAACTGCTCGAGGCCATTCCGAACCTGGAACGCGACGAGGCTCACGAGGTCGATTTCTGGGGCTGGGGTTTCCGTGGACCGAAGCAATTGTTCGTTAAATGGGAAGTGTAACGGAATCACATTTCCGGAGGTCCGAAGTGTCCGGTCCGGAGATTAATGGATCGGGCACTTCGGGAGCATTTTTATTGGATTGGAGCACTGTCGGAAATGGCTAATAACTACACGGTCCGTATCCAGGGTAAGAATTCGGACATAACCGTTGCCGAAGACCAATCCATCCTTGATGCGGCTCTGCGGGCGAACGAATGGCTTCCGCACTCGTGCACCCAGGGTACCTGCGGCACCTGCAAACTCAAGGTGCTGTGCGGGGAGGTGCGCCACAACGAATCTCCCGAGTACACCCTGACCACAGACGAGCGCGCCGAAGGTTTGGCTCTCGGCTGTATGGCGACCCCCTGCTCCGATCTGACGGTCGAGCCGATCGGCGGAGCCGGGGACGACGGAATTCCGCACTTCCCACTGCGTGATTACGAGGGCACGGTGACGGTACTCGAGGACATCGCGGCGAATACCCGTCGGCTGGTGGTCGAGGTGGATACGCCGATGCTGTTCAATGCCGGTCAGTACGTCGAGTTGATCGTCCCCGGGCACAACGTCGGCCGGCAGTACTCGCTGGCCAATCCGCCGACGGAGACGCGGAGCCTGGAATTCCACGTCAAACTCACGACCGGGGGTCTGGCCACTGACGGGTGGATTTTCGGGCCGATGCAGGTCGGTGACCGCATCTCTCTGCGTGGGCCGTTGGGCCAGTTCAACTTGGTCAAGCAGCAGGACGAGGCCGCGATCTTGATCGGCGGTGGTACCGGATTGGCGCCGTTGAAGTCGATCGTCCAGCATGCATTGGCCGAGCGCCTGGTTCCGGAGTTGTATCTCTACCACGGTGGACGCCGCCAGGAGGATCTATACGACGTCGACTTCTTCCGTGACCTCGCACAGCAGCATGAGCACTTTCACTACCGCCCCGCGCTGAGCGAGGAACAGTGGGACGGGGCCATGGGCATGGTGACCGATGTCGTGCTCGACGACTTCTCGTCCTGCAAGGGCATGAGCGCCTACCTGTGCGGACCGCCGGCAATGGTCGAGGCGGCGGTCAAGGCCCTCAAGCGACGTCGGATGGCGCCCCGGCTGATCTTCCGGGAAGAGTTCACGATCGCCGCACCGAACCTGGCCGCCGTGGTGCAGTAGCCACGACGCCCCCTCCCCCTCCGGATCAAGACGTTGGCGCTGACGGATCCGGACGGCACCCGATCCCGCGGAAGTGAATGGACACGATCACTTCCGCGGGATCGTCATCTGCTACCGGAACGGCACCGTGCGCAGGTCCTCCGACGGACTCACTCCGAAGGTCTCCTTGTACTCCCCGGCGAACCGGCCGACGTGCAGGAACCCCCACCGCTGTGCGATCTCGGTGACACCCTCGTTCGCCGGGTCCGCCTTGAGCAGGTCTTTGCGCGCCTTCTGCATGCGAATGATCTTCAGCTGCCGCATCGGCGTCGTACCCAACGAGTTCTGGAACCCCACCTGCAGAGACCGCACACTCACCCCGACGTTCTTGGCGACCTGCGCCACCGTCAGGGGCTGCTGCGCGTGCGCCTCGAGGTAATCGACGGCGAGCCGGACAATTCCCGGCAGGGCCGGCTTGGGTTCGTACAGCCTTGCCCTGTAGTCGTGCTCCGCGGCGACGAGAAGCCCGCTCATCAAGCACTCGGCCATCGGCGTCGAGACGATGGGATGCAGCGCCAACGCCTCGGGACTGTCGAGTTGATGAGACAGACCTTCGACCAGTGAAAGCCATTGACGGCCGACGACGGTGTCCAGATCGAGGTCCATGCCGAAGACGATCGGGTCGACGATCTCGGTTCCCAACCGTGCCGCGAGTTGATCCTCGAGTGCCCGGCGATCGATCTTCAGGGCCAGCACCGGGGTCGGATAGGGCGAGGCCCACCCACGCAGCAGGGTCCGTTGGTCGCACCGGTAGACCGCGGCGCGGTGGGGGGTCGCCACGGTCCGGGCGCGACCAGACCCGGTCACCAGCTCCCCCCGCATCGGGATGTTCACCTGATAGGAGTCGCGCAGCTCGTTGGTGAAGATTTCCACCTCGGTCGAATAATCCAGCCGGCCGAGCGTGACGGGACCGAACGAGGCGGCAGTCATTCGCATCTGAAAAATGTGCTCGTCTCCGAGGACGCGAACCTCATGGGGATAGTAGAGATCGCTGCCGATGGCCCGCGCCTCGTCGATATCGTCGGAAAGAAACGTCTTCGTGCCGTTTCCGCGATCCGGGTCTTCGCTCATCTACTTTGTCGGTCTCTCTGGTCTCACTAAATCGAGAACGATTCAGTTAGTGCGCCAATTGGCTATATTGCTGCGCTCACAGGATAGCGCGTCATGTGACCTGAATCATACGCTCATCAGGAATCACTCAACAGCTCCTATATCCAAATTTGGAGGAGACGAATGACCGTCGATCACGCGCCGGAAGGCGTGAAAAGCCCGACCGGATGCCCCGTTTCAGGTATGGCGGCAGGCTTCGATCCGTTCCAGGGCGCCTACCAGGTCGATCCATCCTCGTCGCTGCGGGAAGCCCGCAAAGAAGAGCCGGTGTTCTACAGTCCACTGCTCGACTACTGGGTGGTCACGCGCTATGAGGACATCAAGCAGATCTTCAAGACACCGTCGGTGTTCTCCCCGTCGATCACTCTCGACCAGATCACCCCGATCAGTGACGAGGCGCTGCAGATCCTCGGCAGCTATCAGTTCGCTCCCGGCCCGACCATCGTGAACGAGGACGAGCCGATCCACACCGAACGTCGCCGCCTGCTGCTGCAGCCGTTCGAAGCCGAAAACGTCGCCACCCTCGAACCGAAGATCCGCGAGGTCGTCAACACCTACCTGGACCGGGTCATCAAGGATGGTCGGGCCGACCTGATCGGCGATCTGCTCTACGAGGTTCCCTGCATCGTCGCGCTCATTTTCCTCGGCGTGCCCGACGAGGACATCGAGACCTGCCGCCACTTCGGGATGCAGCAGACCCTGTTCACCTGGGGACACCCCACCGGAGACGAACAGACTCGAGTCGCTACCGGGATGGGGAAGTTCTGGGAATTCGCCGGTGGCCTGGTCGACAAACTCAAGGCCGACCCGAATGCGAAGGGGTGGATCCCCCACGCGATCGAGATGCAGCGGCAGCACCCCGACCTCTTCGACGACAACTACCTGCAGAACATCATGATGAGTGGTGTGGTGGCCGCGCACGAAACCACCACCAACGCCACCGGTAACGCGTTCCGCACCCTGCTCGAGAACCGCAACTCCTGGGAAGAGATCTGCGCCGACCCCACGCTGATCCCCAAGGCCATCGAGGAATGCCTCCGCTACAGCGGATCTGTCGTCGCCTGGCGCCGCAAGGCCGTGGTTGACACCACTGTCGGCGGAGTCGACATCCCGGCCGGCGGTCGACTGCTGATCGTCATGGCGTCGGCGAACCGCGACGACTCGATGTTCCCCGAGCCCGACGACTTCGACATCCACCGCGGAAACGCCCGGCGCCACTTGACATTCGGCATCGGCAGCCACACGTGCCTGGGCGCGACGCTGGCGCGGTTGGAGATGAAGGTCTTCCTCGAAGAGGTCTCGCGACGCCTGCCGCACATGTCACTCGTTGCTGGACAGCAATTCTCCTACCTTCCCAACACCTCGTTCCGGGGACCCGAGCACGTGTTGGTCGAGTGGGATCCCCAGCAGAATCCTGTGCCCGCCGACCGCCCCTGACCGACCCAACGAAACGAGGACACCATGTACCGCGTCACCATCGTCTACAACCAGCCCGCCGACCCGGCCGCCTTCGACGAGCACTACAGCTCCAAGCATTTGCCTCTGGTGCAGCAGATCCCGAGCGTCAAGCGGTTCGCCGCAGGCAAGTGTGAATCTCTCGACGGCAATCCCCCCTCGGCGTATGCGCTCGCGCAGCTGTACTTCGAGAGCAAGGAAGAGGCCGGGCAGGCATTCGCCTCCGCTGAGGGTCAGAATGCCGCCGCCGACGTCGCGAACTTCGCCTCCGGCGGAGTGACGATGCTGTTCAGCGACGAAGAGACCGTTCTGCCGTGAGTCGGCGGTGGGGTGCCGGCTCGACTGCCGGCACCCCACCCGAGTTCGTCATTACTGCACTATCCGTGAAAGAGAGATAGACGTGCCTACCGTCACCTACGTTCACCCTGATGGAACCAAGCATGAGGTCGAGGTTCCTACCGGCAAAAGGGTCATGCAGGCCGCCATCGGCGCCGGAATCGACGGCATCGTCGCCGAATGCGGCGGCCAGGCCATGTGCGCGACGTGTCACGTCTACGTGGAAAGCCCCTGGGCGGACAAGTTTCCCTCGATCTCCGAGGAAGAAGACGAAATGCTCGACGACACCGTCAGCCCCCGCACCGAGGCAAGTCGTCTGTCCTGCCAGCTCGTGGTCTCCGACGACGTCGACGGCTTGATCGTCCGGCTTCCGGAGGAGCAGGTATGAGTGTCGACCGCATCGTCATCATCGGTTCCGGACAGGCCGGATTCGAGGCCGCCGTCAGTCTGCGCAGTCACGGATTTGCGGGATCGATCACCCTGGTTGGTGACGAGCCGGGTGTGCCCTACCAGCGGCCACCGTTGTCGAAGGCGTACCTGCACTGTGATCCGGACCGGGAATCCCTTGCGCTGCGTCCGGCCCAATACTTCGACGACCACCGGATCACGCTCGCGTGCGGCAAGCCCGTCGTCCGCATCGATCGGAATGCACAACTGGTGGAGCTGATCGATGCCACCGTCATCGAGTACGACCATCTGATCCTGGCGACCGGTGCCCGCAACCGGCTCCTGCCGGTCCCCGGTGCCGACCTTCCCGGTGTGCACTACCTGCGTACCGCCGGCGAAGCAGAATCCCTCACCTCGAGCATGGCCTCGTGCTCGTCCCTGGTCGTGATCGGGGCCGGCTTCATCGGTCTCGAGGTCGCCGCAGCGGCCCGCAAGAAGGGTCTCGAGGTCACCGTCGTCGAAGCGATGGATCGGCCGATGGCCCGCGCACTGTCCTCGGCGATGTCCGACTACTTCACGAGCGCCCACACCGAACACGGTGTGCACATGCGGCTGTCGACCGGCGTGAAGACGGTCATCGAAGCCGACGGCCGAGCAGCGGGGGTCACCACCGCGTCCGGCGACGTCATACGCGCCGACGCCGTCGTCGTCGGTATCGGTGTCGTACCCAACATCGAACTCGCCGCCCTGGCGGGCCTGCCCGTCGACAACGGCATCGTCGTCGACGAGTACCTTCGCACACCCGACGAGAACATCTCGGCGATCGGTGACTGCGCCGCCTACCCGATCCCGGGAACAGCCAGTTTGGTGCGACTCGAATCCGTGCAGAATGCGGTCGATCAGGCCCGCTGCCTCGCCGCTCAACTCACCGGCACCAGCACCAATTACCTGAGTGTGCCGTGGTTCTGGTCCGAGCAGTACGAATCGAAACTGCAGATGGCTGGGCTGACCGCGGGCGCGGACACCCACGTGGTTCGTGGTTCCGTCGACAGCGGGGCGTTCTCCATCTTCTGCTTCCTCGGCACCCGGTTGCTCGGAGTCGAGTCGGTCAACAAGCCCCGCGACCATATGGCGGCACGAAAGATCCTTGCCAGCGGTATGCCGCTCACCCCGGAACAGGCGGCCGACACGGACTTCGATCTCAAACTGGCGATCGCCCGGCACAAGGACGAGGTTGCTTCGGCCGAAGTCGGCGAGCGTCAGGTGGTGGCGTCATGAGCGGAAGGTTTCGGATCGGGCGGGTCGTCACCGAGGGAACCTTCGCCCTCGACGGCGGAGAGTGGAA
Source organism: Rhodococcus sp. 4CII (assembly GCF_014256275.1). Taxonomy (NCBI): domain Bacteria; kingdom Bacillati; phylum Actinomycetota; class Actinomycetes; order Mycobacteriales; family Nocardiaceae; genus Rhodococcus; species Rhodococcus sp. 4CII. The sequence continues at coordinate 6,588 of NZ_JACCFE010000005.1, read as the reverse complement.
CGTCGACAACAACATCTGGCTGATCGGTGACGACACCGACGTCGTGATCGTCGACGCCGCCCACACCGCGCAGCCGATCATCGACGCGGTCGGAGACCGCCACGTCAACGCGGTGATCTGCACACACGGTCACAACGACCACGTCACCGTCGCCCCCGAACTCGCCGAACGTCTGCACGCCCCAGTGCTGCTCCACCCCGGCGACGACGTGCTGTGGAAGATGACCCACCCCGACGCCAAGTACTGGCATCTCGAGGACCAGCAGCGGATCGCCATCGCGGGCACCGAGCTCCACGTGATCCACTCACCCGGTCACTCGCCGGGGTCGGTGTGCCTGTACCTGCCCGAGGCCGGGGCACTGTTCTCCGGCGACACCCTGTTCTCCGGTGGCCCAGGCGCCACGGGCCGGTCGTACTCCGATTTCCCGACCATCATCGGATCGATCCGCGACCGGCTGTTCGCTCTTCCCGAAGAAACGCTCGTCCACACCGGTCACGGTGACGGAACCACGATCGGCACCGAGGCACCACATCTCGCCGAATGGATCGCGCGAGGGCAGTGAGCAACCCGGATTTCCGTGGTGCACCCGGCCTGCACGGGAACCTTTCCGTCAGCGGGTGCCGCCAGGTGTGACACACCATCCACCCTCTCGAGCAGGAGAAAAGGTTATGAACGCAGAAGAGCAGGCCATGCTCGAACTGGCCCGGATCTGGGCACCCTACGGAGGTGCGCGGCCGGGTGACATCCTCGTCGAGTTCGGCATGAGCCCGGCAAGGTTCTACGCGAACATAGCCAGGATCTTGCGCACCAATGCAGCAGTTTGGGGCATGCCGAGCGGTGAGCGACACCAGATCGAGGAGAACGCAGCACGCTATTCTGCTCACTTCGTCTCCGCGTAAGGGTGGAGATGGACACCCTTACCCGTTGGGCTTGGACCGCCGCAACCCATCCTGGATACCCCGCGGCGTGCTTGAATGGAGTTCAGCGGACGCGGAAGAGACACCACCGGTGAAGCATCAGTCAAATTCGGAACACGGCAGCGGTGACGGACAGGGCCTCGGTCCGAGTCTCCTTTACGCGATCAAACAGTTGGAGCTTGCCATACGGTCACGGATGGACACGATCCTGCGCCCCGCAGGCATCACAGCGCTCCAGTACACCGCTCTGACGGTCTTGCGTCGCTGCGATGGTCTCTCCTCCGCCGAGCTGGCGCGCAATTCCTTTGTCACAGCGCAAACTATGGGAGAGATGATCATCGCGCTCGAGAGCCGCGGTCTGGTCAGTCGGCGGGTCGACCCGCACAACCGCCGGCAGATGCTGACGAGTGTCACGGCGACCGGAGTGGAGCTGCTCGATTGCTATAGCGCGGAAGTCTCCGCACTCGAGGAACAGATGGTCAGTCAGCTCACCCTCCGCCAGCGGGGAACCCTTCGTGAATACCTCCACTCTTGCCGTGCCGGACTGACCGGTACTGAAGCGCATTGATCGATGCACTGGGCATCCGCGGACAGAGGACTTCGATGACAACAACCCCGACCGGACCAACACCCGCTCCGTCGTCACCCTGTCTGGCCTCCGGTCGTCGTCTTGACTGGTTGTCATCTTCGGTCCTTGCTGCGGCCTGTCATTTCTTGAGTTCGGGTACTTCGAGAATGGCGAAGGTCGGCAAGGAGTTTGTCTGCCTCGTTCTCGATGCTGTCGAGGATGTCTGCGACGCCTTCGAAGTGGGTGTGGGCGTCCCGGCGCGCGTGAATGCTGCGGTCGTTGTAGCCCTGGTCCAGCTCGATATCGAAGGTGTTCAGCCCCGCCGCGCTGCGGGCCTGCGCGGCTTCGGGACGTCGTCGTGCCGAGGCCGCGGATGAGCGGGAGCCTGCCCGGTCAGGTGGGCACAGGCGATGCTCGCAATGGACTGCGCGGACAACGCGGTCGGGAAAGGGGCGTGTGCCCCACCGGTCACTGGGGGTCAGCAGTGGCCGAGTGTCGTGGCGGGCCGAGTCGACGAAGACGGACAGGTCCACCGTGTTCGTGTCTAGGCTGTCGGCCAGGAGTCGGGCACTCGGGTAGCGATCTAGGAAGCCTGGGATCTCGACCAATTCAGTTACGCACCTGCCGGAGATAGGCCGTTTGATAGCGACGCAGGAACACTAACCCGCGCCCTCTCCGCGCCAATCACCAGCACGTCTGCCTCGATGGCGACGTCGACGCGGCGTAACCGGACGATCTGCTTGAATCCCAGGCCGGGGGCAATCAGTGCAAGGATGAGGGCGTCGCTGCGGCCGAACAATCCCGCGGGCCAACCTGTTACAAAACTCGCGGAATCTGCTGCGCAGCAGTGGTCGCGACCCTTGCTAGGCGTTCTGCCCGGGCATCGTTGAGGAACTGCCGAATGGCCTTGGCGCGGCGGGGTGGCTGGTGTCTGTTTTCCGCATGGACGGTGTTGATCGCAGTGACCCGTCGCCGCTGCGTCGCAGTCGCCGCCGGATGGTCGGCGAGGAACTCCGCCAGCACCGACGGATGCGTGGGCAGCACCCGGTGGTCGCATGCTTCGCACCAGTGATGAGGCTCATCGAAAGCGCTCAGGGATGCTCGCCGAAACTGCTCACTTGTGAGCGACTCTCACTCTAGCGGTCGACGAGCGGTTCGGGTGGCTTCACGCTGGCTTTCCGAGCGGGCGTGGTGAGCGCGCAGCCGATAGGAATCCCCGTCGAGCCTGAGCACCACCGAACGGTGCAGCAACCGGTCGAGCATGGCCGCCGCAACCGTGGTGTCACCGAGAACCTCACCCCATTCAGCAACCGAGCGATTGGTGGTGATCACGATCGAGGTCTTCAAATACCGTTGCGCCACAACCTGAAACAACGCCGACGCGGCCTCGGCCGGCAACGGAAGATACCCAAGTTCGTCGATGACCAGCAACGTGGGACCGGCGAAGAATCGCATGCAGGTCGCCCACCGTCCCTCGATAGCAGCTTTGTGACAACGAGCCGCCAGATCCGCGGCGGTGGTCACGTAGGTGCGATACCCGGCGTGCACCGCTGCGTGGGCAAGCCCGACCGCCAGGTGGGTCTTGCCGGTGCCGGGCGCCCCGACGAGTAGGACGTTCGTCGCCGATTCCAGGAACGCGCAGGTGCCCAACTCGCGGATCAACGCCCGATCCACCCCGACAGCGGCGTCGAAGTCGAACGAGTCGAGCGTGGCCGGGGTCGGCAGGCACGCGAACCGCAACCGGCCGGCCAGCCGGCGGGCTTCGGTGGCCTCCACCTCGATCCCGAGTAGATGCTCGAGCGTCTGCGTCATCGACCACTGCTGTGCCGCGGCCTCGTCGAGAACCCGGGGCAGGGCTTCGGCGGCGGCCTCGAGTTTGAGGACGGCCAGATGAGCGCGGAGCTGTTGATACGTCGAGATCGCCGCTTGGGTTTGCGCAGCGGCCGGCCCGCTGTTCGTGGTGCTCATGGCAGAGTTGTCCTGTTCTGTGCGGCGCGCTCGTAGACGCTCATGTCGATCACAGTCGCTGAGGCGGCGAGCGAGTCGCGGTGCTGTGTGGTGTTGGTTAACTTGTGGCGCAACACTTCTGCTTCTTTGCGTGCCGCCTCGCCGGGTGGGATGCGTTCCTTGCTGCGGTGCGGTCGGCCACCGGTGACCGCGGCGGCCAACGCAGCGGCGTCGAGGGCGAGGACATGCCCGTGATCGCGGACCTGGACGCCGGCGCCGGGTGGGGCACACCGGTGCCGGGCGAGCACGACCCCGGCGGTGGTCGCGATGTCGATGTGCCCGTCGCCGAGACGCTCACTGACCGTCACCTCGGCCATCGCCAACTCCGGGGGCACCGAATAAGTGTTGCCGCGCCACGGCACCAGTGCTTGCCGGGACACCTGCCGGGTTTCGGTCACGATCGCCGGGAACGGGCCGGCCGGCGGCAGCGCGAGGGGTTCACGTTCGGCCACGGTGGCGACGGTGTGCTTGCCGTCGGCGGTGGTGCGCATGCGGGTGTCGCCGCGCAGCGCGCAGAACTTGTCCACACTCGCCTGTGCCTGCTCGACGGTCACCTCGTCGGCGAGGGTGCGCCACCACCTTTGAGCGGCCCCTTTGTTGGCGGCTTCGACTACCCCTTTGCGGTTGCCCCGCCTCGGTGGGCAGATCGCCACCGACACCCCGTAGTGCTTGGCCACCGCCGCGAACTCGGCGGTGACCTCCCCGCTGGCCGGGTGGCAGACCGTGGCCATGCGGTCGAACCGCCAGGTCTTGGTGACACCGCCGAAGCGGCGGGTGATGCGGTCGATCCCGGCGATGACCTGCGGGCGGGTCATGTCCGGAGCCAGATAGGCGCGCCACCGGCCCGAATGCGCCAGCGACCCGACCAGGAGGAACGCTTTCGTACCCCATCCCCACGCGGTGGGAGGGTCCGGTAGTTCCAGCCAATCCCACTGTGTCTCTTCGCCTGCCGGGTGTTCGATGCACGCGTTCGGGCGTTGCGTCGCGGTCGCGCACTGGATGCAGGTCGGGCGTAGTGTGCGGATGCGGATCGCGTGTGAGTGTCTGGTAGGACTGTCGGTAGCCGAGGTTTTCGAGTTCGTCGCACAGGGCGCGGGCCCACAGGTGCGGGTCTTCGGTCAGACGGGCACGGATGTAGGCGACGAATGGCTCGAACGGATCGACCTCGGCGGGGCGGCGGATGCCGGGTTCAGTGGTGCCGTCGAGGTAGTTGCGGATGGTGCGGCGGTTGCGGCCCAGATGTCGGGCGATCGCCGAGATCGTCCACCCTTGCTTCCTTAGGGCGTGTGCTTCCACGGATTCTCCTTGTGTGAGCATGAGTGGGCGGGCCTTTCTCGGGTGCTGGTGCGTGGTCAGAGACCATCAGCATCGAGGAAGGCCCGCCCTGTTTGGCGGTGCCACACAAGTGAGCATTTTCAGTTAGCAGAACTGGGCAGTTTCAATGAGCGCCATCACCAGTCTGAGAACAGTGCCCACCAGAACGATCTGCAGCGACCGACCCGTTCGCCGGTAGTGCGCGAACGTGCCCGCAACAAGCGGAAACAGGTGTGATTGGAGGCCCCTCGTCCGCGTGATTCCCGGACAGTCCGAGGCCGTCGTGCTCGACCAACATCGTGTGCTGCCATTAGTCGTACGCCTCGACGGTGAGTTCGGATATGACAACGTATATGCGGGAGTTACGGGTCGACTGGGTCGCAATGGGCTCGAAGGAATTGGCGACACCACTCTCAATGCAGATGAGTTGGCGGTCTTCGACAATCTGCGCTCGGAGCAACAAGCCCTCGTCACGTAGCAGAGGTGCCGTGTCCGGCCTCGTCGGGTTCGCGGCATGGCACGGCTAAGCTCAGCGGTCAGGTGTCATGTTGTTGACAGAGCCGCCCGCTGTGCGCCTCGCGGATCTCGCGGGGTAACGATCGGTCCAACTGGGTTGGTGGCACTGGTGAAGGTCAAGCGCCTTCGCCATTGTCATCAACTGCGCGAGCACCGGTCCAGAGGACGATCACCGTTCCTAACGGGTTGTCAGCGCCGGAAAGCGGTGATGCGGTCGGGGTGGTGTAGAGGTTCATGGTGGTGTCGCGGAGGAATCCGATGAGGGTGAGTCCGGTGTCGTGGGCGAGGTCGATCGCCAGCGACGACGGCGCGGACACGGCGGCGAGGATCGGGATCCCCGCCATCACCGCCTTCTGCGCCAACTCGAACGACGCCCGGCCACTGACGAGCAGCACGGTGCCCCGCAGCGGGACCCGGTCCTGTTCGGTGGCCCACCCGATCAGCTTGTCGACCGCGTTGTGCCGTCCGACGTCCTCCTTGACCGCCAGCAGTTCCCCGGACCGGGTGAACAACCCCGCCGCGTGCAGACCGCCGGTCGTGTCGAACACCTTCTGCGCCGCCCGTAACCGGTCGGGCAACTCCGCGATCGTCGACGCCTCCACCCGCACCGTGTCGGAGGCGGGTGAATGCTGCGTGCGCTGCCGGATCGCGTCCAGGGATGCCTTCCCACACACCCCGCACGAGGACGTGGTGTAGAAATTGCGTTCGATCCCCATGTCGGGCAGGAACACCCCCGGCGCCAGATCCACATCCAGCACGTTGTAGGTGTTCACGCCGTGCTCGTCGACACTGTTGCAGTACCGGATCGACGCAATGTCGGCGCGCCCGGCGATGATGCCCTCGGTCAGCAAAAACCCCTGCGCCAACTCCACATCCGAACCCGGGGTACGCATCGTCACCGCCAACGGTGTCCCGTTCACCCGGATCTCGAGGGGTTCCTCCACCACCACGGTGTCCGGCCGGGTCGACTGCCTGGTGTCGGTGATCCGGGTGACCGGGGTCCGGGTCGTCACCCGCCCCACCGGTCAGCCCCGCTTCTCGAGGCGGATCAGGACCGCCTTCGACACCGGCGTGTTCGACTTCTTCGCGACGTGATCGAGCGGGATCAGCGGATTCGTCTCCGGATAGTAGGCCGCCACATTCCCGACCGGGGTCGGGTACGGCACCAGGCGGAAGTCCTCCGCGCGGCGTTCCTCCACGCTGCCGTCCGCAGTTATCCATTCCGAGATCAGGTCCACCCGATCCCCCGCCGCGTACCCGAACGAC